>DASZWJ010000043.1 GCA_035546635.1 Gammaproteobacteria bacterium | reverse complement strand
ACCTGTTCCATACACTTTATAAAATATGTTCCAGCTTTTTAGATTATTTCTTGACCTGGTCTCGCTGGGGATATGGAAAAAGATATTTATATCATTTAGACGGAGTTGAGGAAAAGGGAAATTTGATATACTTATCTCTTCATATAAGAGGAAGGCGCGCAGGATGTACCATTCCTATTAATTCAATTAATGAAGAAGTCATAAGTGAAGTTCACCCGGTTGATGCCTGTTTTATAGGCGCTCTTTCAATATCAACTGACGCAAGTGTGGTTAGTTTTCTGAAGGAATTATATTCTACTTTCAAAGAAAATAAACAACCTCTAACAACTGTAAAAACTGATCCTTTATTGGCCGTCACCAATATTTTGAGCCCAAAATTAAACGAAGAAAAATTAATGATCTATCCTAAAGCGGATGGCTTATCTTCTGCGATGGAAATAAAACTACAAGATATTGTCTCAAACCCTGTGTTATTAACTGGTTTGGGGTCAAAAAGTGCTTTTAGAGTAGATCAAGAAATTTCCAGGAAATTACTCTGCCATGAACAAAATTTTAGATACCAAAGAAATCACTAGCCTCAATGCTTATCCGTTAATATGCGCTATTTATACTTCTATGATAATTGCACTTGTGGCACTTGCCGGACGTTTATCTTTTATTAATTTCCCTATCATAGGAAAGATATTCATTGGTGCTGATTTCTTTTTACTGCCTTTCATTTTTTTCTTACAAAATGTTGTCACCGAAGTGTATGGATATGAAAGATGTCGCCAACTTACCCAGTTAAGTATCGTAGGCATATTACTCTTTTTTTGTTTCAGCTTATTCTCAACAACTTTACCCTTACCAGATAAAATTGCCAATCAGAATGCATTCAACATAGTTATTTTTACTTACCCTCGTCATTTAGTGGCTTTTTTATTTGCACTATATTTTGGTGCTATAGTGAATCAGTATTTAATTTCTAAGCTGAAGGTTGCTTGGAGAGGAAAATCACTGTGGTTACGTTCTATCGCATCTACTTTCTTAGGCGATTTTACTTATCAAGTTATCGGCTCAATCATATCAAGGTATGGTGTTCTTAAAATACACGAAATATTAACATATGATTTACTATCCTATTTATATAAATTATCTTTTGAGCTCTGCACCATTCCATTTATTTATGCGGCGAGTAACTATCTTAAAAACATGGAAGGCATTGACATATATGATACCAATGTCAACTATAATCCCTTTAAATTTAGCCTAGGCAAATGAAAAAAATATTCTGTCTCTTAAGTGAAAAATTACCAGACGAAAGAAAACAAAAAATGGTTGATTTTCTAAAAGACCATGCTTCGTCATTGGGATTACCCTTCCAAATAGACTTATTCGTCAATCAAACAATAGATCAATATAAAGATTATCACTACGCAATTGCTTTTTTTCCACCAGCAAATATTTTAAAGCAATTTCCCTCCTTAGAATTTGTCATTTCTTTAAATGCTGGAGTAAATGATGTTATCCAGGAGCTACAATCTAAAATACCGCTTAGTAGAGTGATTTATCAACCGGCATTAGATCGCATGAAAGAGCACATCCTATATTGTATTCTTGACTATACCTTGTTAATGAGTCGACATCGAAAAAATCAAGAACTAAAAATATGGGATAGATCAAAACCTTACTCTATAGCAAATGACAATATTGGAATTATGGGGTTAGGACGGGTGGGTCAAGGAATAGCTGAAACTTTAATCAAATTGGGTAAAAAAGTTCAGGGATTTTCAAAAACTACGAAAAGCTTTGTTAATAAATCATTTACTATTAATAATTTTTCTGAGTTCTTATCAACGACTAACATATTAATCAATGCGCTACCGCTTAACTCGGAAACTGAAGGTATATTAAACGCACAGACTATGAGTTTATTGCCAGATCAAAGTTGCATTATCAATGTAGGCCGTGGGGGACATATCATTGAGGACGATTTGTTAAAAATTTTAAAAACTGACAAGCTAAACAAAGTTTATTTAGATGTATTTGGTAATGAACCATTGCCAGAAGAGCACCCATTCTGGAGTCATCCAAAAATATTTTTAACTCCGCATATTTCTGGCATATTTGATGTGCTGGATGTTTTAAAACCGGCCATAGATCAGATAAAAGAGTTTTATGAGAATGGCAGGGTTATTAATGCACCAAAATATTAGATAACGTAAAATGCTGACCTTATTTTTTTAAACTGCACGCATGATGCTGTTCACGCTGCTTAATGCCGGTTTTTGCTGATAGCGGGGACTGGCAGGACGCGAGCCTCCCTAACCAGCTTAGGTAGCTTTTCACAAAAAAAATCTGAACCTCTTTTTCTGGCTTCTTGATCGTTAATATTTATAGTACAAATAGCCTTTGCAGCGATATGCAGCACTACATTGTAAAAGGTTTCCGTTGTCCTATGTTCTGCGGGCATCATAGATTGGATTGCTTCATTTATAAATTTTACCCCTTCATCACTTACAGCATTCAACAGTGCGCGATATTGTTCTAAATTGATTTTCTTAGAAGTTTGATCTTCCATGGTAACTCCTGATAATTATTTTCTAAACTATTTGTGAGTCACTCCTAGCTATGGATTATGTCTTTGATTTATTAGAAAAAGAAATTTAAATTTCCTATTTTTTGCATATAATGTTGTAGGAAGCTCTAGTCTAGGAAGTTGCTCAAAAGGTAAATGATCGAAATGTTAAAAACGAATGAAATTAATTGTGTAAATAGCTTTGCCGCGCTCACCTTGCAAATAATCATGGCTCAGATAAACATTTTTCTTCAGAAGAGTGATGAGGTGTACGCAGATCATGAAAATCCGTAAACTCAAATTATATATACTGTCTGCTGATTAATTTCAGTTTCTAACCAATCAAATACTTAAAATAATATTCTAACTACTGCTTGTTTCTGCAAGAAAATATATTTTTTTCTACTATAATAAAATTATTAATGTATAAAAATTCAATTCAAAGTAAAAGAAAAAACTATTGATCTATGATTGTTTGTTTCCGCAAATTTTGTTCCCAGATTTTAGAAAACCACAAAAAGTGCTAAAAAATGTTTCACCTGGACGTAGGATCAGATAGTATATCCCATTGCATCCTAGAGATAAAGACTAGGTGAATCTGCATAACATCTACAAACATAGTTGTCATTCAATGTTGAATGGTAGTAATACCTTATAGTTTTCTTAAATTGAATTTAGGTTTCATAAAGCATTGAGTGATCCCTCTCACTATTAAGAGTCAATTGCTAAATCGACGTTTTCGAATTAGTGATGTTATCTTAAGAATTAAAATCTTACTGTACATTGTTGCGAAGCTGGAAGTTACATATATTATTGTTAGTTCATCAAAATGCCTGTCGAGCAAATGCAAAAGGAGATGCTGCCTTAAAGAGAAAAGATAATGGAAAATCCGAATGGCCAAGTATAAATGGCCAACAGATTAACATATCTGCTCTCAACCTGGTTAGATATAGTTTTTTCTGACCAGCTTCTTTAAGGGTATAAGGCGGTACATAAATACAATTCTCATCAATTGCTTTTAGATAGGAGTATCAAAATGACAATACAACATTATAATTACACGTCTCAACAATGGATTGATAGAGATTTAATCAACAAAAAACAGAAAAAGGAAAAACTAATAGCATTTGCAAACTCTGTTATGGATAATCCACATTATTCAGTAGAGTTTAACAGTTTACTAGCAGAATTAAATTTAACTAAAAAAGAAATAATTCAGGGTTTTTTAGAATATAATCTTGATATTTTTTCTACGAAGGGAAATTTGGTTTACGACTCACCAGAAAATCGTGTTGTTTTACATATTCATAATTTATTGAAGGGCAGCTGGCACATAACCCGACAAAAAACAATTTTAGAATTTATAAAGCAGGCAAATCCAACTAATGCTGCTGATATTGGTTTCGGAGTGCCCAGTAAATATGTAAAAGAATTAGTTTTAAATGAAAATCAATTTCATTTAGCCTTATGTGATCTATATGAATCAGCGTTTTCATTCGCAAGAGTCTTGCTAGGATTGTGGGATAAGTCCTGGAATAAAAAAATTGATTTTATAAAAACGGATATGGATAAAAATGAATTTGTAGGTGATTTTGACTTATATATTTTTCAAGACTCAATAGAGCACACATATCAGCCTGAAGAATACCTGGATACATATGTTCAGCTATCCTATCCAAGTGCTAAATTTTTGATCTCACTACCCATAGGTCCCATTATACCTCGGCACTTTATTGCCTGGGAAACTAAAGAAATAGCATTAAATTGGTTAAAACAACGCGGTTTGAAAGTTGAAGCCAGTAAATCAATATTTGTTAATCCGTCGGTTGATCTGTTTGCGGAAGAGATTGACGAAAACTACTGCGACTTTGTCGTATTATGTTCTAAAATAAAAACGCCTAGTTTGATTCAGTAATTTAGCGTTTATAGCGCATATTTTGCTGGCAGTAACCTCTCTTTCCCTGCAACATGCGCAAGTAGTATTGGCCAAGAATGAAGTATCGATAAACCTTGATAACCTCATTTTTGGTCAACCACATTGATTTTTCGCATATAATTATCAATTTATTTGAACCTTCTTTTCCTGCTTGTTTCGATAATTCCAGTATATTCAGTTTGGTTTTTATTATTTTTTCATGTAAACTATTGGGGCTGATAGTCCATCAGTAATTAACTTGAAGTTAATATCAAACTGAATCTAACTCCTCAGTTCAACAATATGAAATCAACACGCGGTTTATTTCAAAAACTCTGGTTAAAAATTACCAGGAAAGCAAAAGACACTGAGTATCAATTCATTCCGCTTGGTGTGATTGGCTTTGTTAGTTTTATCGCATATTACTTTATATGGAACAAAGTAACGCCTAATGAATATCAAAATTCATATCTGCGCTTGATTGGAGGCTTGCTCTGCTTTTTTTTGATATTTCATAAATATTGGCCTCAAAAACTAAAA
This sequence comes from Gammaproteobacteria bacterium, assembly GCA_035546635.1. NCBI lineage: Bacteria > Pseudomonadati > Pseudomonadota > Gammaproteobacteria > Gammaproteobacteria bacterium. The sequence continues at coordinate 21,019 of DASZWJ010000043.1, read as the reverse complement.
AGAATCCTTCCGCTATACTGGTATTTTACACTATTTTATTGTTTTCCATTTTTCTTTACTTTTATGCTGTTTAAAAATTCTTCGTCAATTGTTTGGCTTTTAACGACAATGACAGGAATATTTTATTTAATGCTGTTAGTAGATTGGATTGATCTTCTCGTTATCGTTACATTAGGCACCCTCGTTTCCTGGATATGTTATGTTCTTACTACGGATAAAATTATAATCCCCACTTTATTTTTACAAACACTACCAACGTACGCCACTGTTTTCGTCGCAGGTAAAATCTTTCTTTATAGAACCTCAACCATTCAACAAGAAAAATTAGAAGCAATGAAATCAGTAGGTGCTACAGTGGCTCACGAATTGCGTACTCCTTTATCCGCAATAGCAGTAGGTCTTGATGGGGTAAAAGATTATTTCCCTACTTTAATAGAGGGTTACTCATCTGCAAAGGAGCATGGTCTTCCAGTCAAACCTATTTCACCGAAACACTATGAGATACTATCAACGATTTTGGATGACTTGCAATCGGAAGCACATTATTCAAATACAATCGTTGACATGATTCTTATGAATGTTAAGCAAGGTGCCGGTTTTATTGGTAATCATAAAAAATGTGAAATCAATACTTGCATTGGTGAAGCAATTCAACGCTATCCTTTCAAATCCGGCGAAGCAGCATTAATTGAATGGGATAACCAGCATAATTTTTCATTTTTAGGGGATAAGGTATTGATTGAGCACGTACTTTTCAATTTAATGAAAAATGCTTTATACTATATAGAAGCAGAAGGTAAAGGAAGTATATCCATATGGTGTGAAATTCAGGATCATTATAATATCCTATATTTCAAAGACACGGCTAAAGGAATTCCATCACAAGCGCTTCCTCTAGTTTTTGACAGATTTTACACAACCAACATCAATGGAACTGGGCTAGGTTTAGCTTTTTGCAGAATGGTGATGACTAATTTAGGAGGCGATATTAGTTGCGCCTCGAAACTTGGTCTTTATACTCAATTTACTCTTAGATTCCCTAAAACAAACGTCAAGGATGAACAAAATGAAAACATCTAAACTCTCATGTTTATATTATCCAACTACATGTGTGCTTGTTGATGATGACAAATTCTTTCTAAATAGTATCATTTTAAAGCTAAATCCCAATATACCTTATAAAACATATTTAGATCCAAAGGAAGCCTTGAACGCTTTAAAAAATCTGAAGACACAAAATCAATTTTTGTCAGAAATTGTTTCAGCAAATCCTGATTCCGAAGAGTATGCGGAGAATCAATACCAAGTAAACCTTAAAATTTCTAACATTTTTCAACAAGCCTATAGTCGAAATCATTATGGTCAAATTTCTGTTATTGTCGTGGATTATGCTATGCCTCAAATGAATGGAGCTGAACTGCTTAAAAATTTATCTGACGTACCCATAAAAAAAATTATGCTTACAGGACAAGCGGATGAATCTTTTGCTGTACAACTCTTTAATGAGGGAATAATTCACAAGTTCATTTTAAAAAAAGATACTCAGTCACTAGCTGAAATGATTAATCAAGCTATTGGTGAACTACAAGATAAGTACTTTCATGATCTGTCAGAATTTGTTCTTCAAAATTTACCTCCACAATTAAACATTTGTTTAAGTGACCCTGTGTTTATTGATCTTTTTAATCAGGTTAAGAATGATGCTGCAGCGTCTAGCTATTATTTACTAGATGCATCGGGTAGCTTTTTATTTTTGGATGACTCGGGTACCCCAACATGGCTAATTGTTAAAACTGAGGATGAAATTCGAGAGTTTGCACAACAAGCTGAGTACGAAGGAGCACCAAAAGAACTTCTAGAATCATTGAAAAAAGGAGAGGTAATAGCGCATTTCAATAATTTTGATGAATATGTAGATGCGACTAATGGGGATTGGAGTAAGTATTTATTTCCTGCGAAAATTGTGAAAGGAGTCAAGCAATATCATTACTCAATATTAAAAAGTCTTCCTGGTTTTCCAATAGATCAAAATAAAATTTTTCCATTTAGTGAATACCTAAATAGCAATTCATCCACTTAATTTTACTGAGTGGTCAGATTAGCTGCCAATCTTGACCATTCCATGAGTTGCTATGCGAATTGCTTCTGTATCCGTGTTAGCTTCAAGGTTTTTGAACCCGCTCGCAACTATGGTAAGCATTTGTAACTCGCAATGTGAAAGTTGGGCTGCCGGGATTTGTAGCATCGCTGTCACCTCAATAACGACAAGGAGCAACCTGCGTGATAAAGGTTTTACTAGTCGATGACCATGAGTTAGTACGTACTAGCATTAAGTTACTTTTAGGTGATGTTGAAAACATTGTTGTAACTGGCGAGGCTAAAAGTGGAGAAGATGCTATTCGTTTAGTCCGAGAACTTGACCCAGATGTTATTCTAATGGATCTGAACATGCCAGGCATGGGTGGTTTTGAAGCAGTAATGCGCTTACTGCGTAATAAACCAACGCCAAAGATATTGATCCTTAGTGCCTACACTACTGGGCTTGTACCCGCACGATTGCTAAATCTAGGTGTAACCGGTTATTTGAGCAAACATGCAAAGCGCGAAGACATGATACATGCAATCCAGACAGTTTATTCTGGAAATCGCTATATTGACCCATTAATAGCAGATTCCATCGCTTCATTTCATGCTACTTCAAAAAATAATTTATCCTCAGTAGTGCAACTTACAGATCGCGAGTTGCAAATGCTTATCTTGATTGCCAACGGTATGGATAGAACTGATATTGCTAAGAGTTTGTATCTCAGCAAAAAAACGACCAACGGCTACATCTCTGGCGCATTAAAAAAACTTGGCGCTAAAACCGATGCAGAAGCTATTCGCATAGCGATTCAAAGCGGCTTGGTCAAGATAGATAGTTAGCCTGACCACCCAGTAAAATTAATCTGCGGATAAATTGAAATTACGATAGGGTCTTAGGCGCAAGTGTGAACTGCACCACGCAGATTGAAATTATTGCTCAAATAGGTTAACCGGAGTCAATCCATTTGAAAAGTGGTTTTAGGATAAATGAATAAAAAATTGCTAGTTATTTCTTCGATTAAGACGTTTAATAAAAGATTCTACGCAATCAATTGCTACTTGAGTTGGGAACTTATTACCCATCTCTTCTAACAATTGAATAGCAAGATAATTAAAATATTGAGATTTAGACATGCCATCTGGTTTAGGGGCATTTTTAATTGCTACAGCGTAATAATCTAGCAATACCTGTTCTGAGTATAAGTTCAGAACTCTATTTTTTTTCACATTACTAATATTACCCAGAATCAAATTTATTTTTTCTCTGTTCAGGGGTTTGCAGAAAACTTGATCAATTCCAGCTGCGTCACACTGAACTTTTACATTCTTATCAGTATTGATAGTAACAGCTGCAATCATAGGCTTTATTTCTTGCATTTTTCTTATTTCAACTGCTAATTCATAGCCATTTTTGCCGGGTAAACAAATATCCAATAGAATCAGATCATAAGAATTATGCAGCAGTATAGCCATTGCTTCCGCTGCATTTTCGGCAGTGTGAACCAGGCACCCCATGTCCATTAGCATCTTTTTATGAAAATCTTGGGCTATTAAATTATCTTCTACAACAAGGACGCGCAACTGTTCTGTACTGGTAAACACTGTCGAATCTGTTGAAAGCTGACTATTGCCCTCATTTAGCTGAATCCCAGAAGGTTGTTTGCTTGAGATTTTATCGCTATTTACGATTTTGTTGATTTTCAGAAAGGCAATATACTTTTCAGGAGTATCCCGGAAGCTATAATTTGTATTAGAGAAGGCTCTTTTGGAATTTTTTGGTTTATTAATTAAGGAAACAGTTTGCAGCATTTAATGTTTTACGCTCATAGTTAGAGGTTAAAATTTCCTTCTAGATAAATAGCTCCCAAAAATAATTTACGGGGTGAAAATATCAGGCAGTTTTTTAATTGCCATTATTGTCAGGGTAAATTATCCAATTTTTTTGTATCAATATATTATCCTTAACAATTACTTAGCATATTAAGCCATATATAAGCTGGAGTTAAAATTGTACAAAAAATTAGCAAATTGCATTAATGAAATTAGCTAGCAAAAAATACTAGTTAATTCTGGGGGTTATTTGTTAATATAATGGAGGTTGTAATTTCAAAGGAAAGAATTCAATGCCAAATAATGAAACGCAAACTATCCAGGAATTGCTGTGGAAGGACGTTCGAAAGGATGTTGCACAAAAAAATAGTATACTGGCTAAAATTATAGATGAACTAAATCCTAGCTCAGAATATACTTTATTTAAGGCTCGCTACCATTTTGGTAGTGAAATTTTAAAAAATGGCCATCTTTATATCCCAGATAATAAGGGCAGTCTAATTCATTTAAATGATAGTAGTACTCCTGCAAATATCCGAAATAAAATAAATTATAACCTTGGTTCTAACCCCGTTTTCATCCTTTTAAACCGTTTAGCGGAATTTTTCATCGTAATGGAAAACCATACAATTCCTCTTTATGGATTAATAGAGCCGGGAAAAATGTTTGGAACCTGGCGGGTATTAAATTTAATGGGTTCTCATAACCCCATATTTATCTGGAATATGACAGCGGGATCACGTTCCATATTTATGTTGCCCAAAATTTCTGAAACGATGAGATTCGGTAAGTTAACTCGTGCTTTTGGGTTAAAGGCAGAAAAGCCCAATTCGCTGCTAGATCATTGGGAAATTTTTCGAGAAATAGCCAATCATCCTGATTTCGGAGAAACCTGGACAACCGAGATATTATTTTTTTCCAAAAAATGGTTTGATAGATTAGATGACAAGAAATGGAGTGATTTTGCGCTATATTTATATAGAAATGCTTGGCTGGGCAGTGAATTTTTTCGTAATAAATATTTGTGGGACTTAGTTTTTTCTTTGATTCTTAATGAGCGTAATATTAAACCAAATCCCTATATATCTGATACGGTAAAACATTTGATGGCTATAGGAACTGGTGCATTCCCTGGGTTCGCATCTGCTCTAAATGATGAAGCTGCCCCAATTCACAGATTACAAGAATGTATTGAGTCGATATATCAACTAGAAGAATATGCCCCCATTATTATGCATCCACATTTTCTTAAGAAAGAAATATCCCGGCCAATTTATTATTCTTTACAGTATCCGACTACAACCGAATTTTCTCCAAAATCAAGAAAAGGTTCTACCAAGATATTTGATTTATATCAAATAAAATCACTCCTAGCAAAATATTTAGTCGATATACATTTAGATGAATTAAATCTTGGAGACACGCCTATTTTTGATTTAGTTGAAAAAATACAATATGATTTTTTCCATACTGATCCTGAGAATTATAAAGGTATTCGGCTGAGCAAAGAAATTCCTGAAGAAGACAAAACTTTTATCCAAACTCCTGAAGGTATGAATAAAAATTTCCCCATAAACAGCCCATTTTTAAGGGGCTGTATCCGTATTTCATCTAAAATTAAATAACCGTATTACTCAGAATATGTACGACACGAGGTCTCCCTAAAGGAGTTAAATAATTAATATGCTTAATATACTTAAAGCCAAGCTGCTCACCATATTCCTGAATTTCCTCAGAAGAGGCTTTGTAACCATAAAAAGTTCCATATTTTGTAGAAATTACAAAAGATCGCCCGTCATTAACTGTTGCATTATTTGGTACACATGTGTGCAATATTGTTTCTAAAACTAAAGTACCGCCAGGTTTCAACCAAGTGCAGATTTGTTTTAGTATAGGCAATTGTTCTTCTTTTGAAAAATCTCCTATTCCAGACCACATCCACAAAATTGCCTCAACTTTTTGTACGGGAGAGAAACGTTGAATATCTTGTTGAGTGATATTAGCTCGCTGGGAAAAATTTTTTATTAGGTGTTCATAAAAACCTTGGCTGCGTTCGACAATATAAATTTTTCCCTGATAGCCATTAGTTATTAGTCTATTTGTTACTCGACCGTATCCGCCACCTAAATCAATAAGAGAACGGGTATCAGCAATATACGGGTAAGCTAAATCAATATCGCACCCTTCTTCAAATCCTCCTTCAATAGCCCAATTGCGTAAAACATCTATAGGAATCTTCTCGTAAAACTCAATTACATCATCATTTGTCCATTTATTTTTTACGCTTTTTATGTGGGGGATATTTATTCGTGGTAGAGATTTTTCGTTCGTATAAACAATTGCATTCGTAGAATAAGACACGTATCAAAGCACCTTTGTGAGTTATTTATTTTTACTATTTAATCTCCTTGAATTAGATTGGAATCCTTGAAATTAGTTAATAGCTAATGATACCATATAAGCTCAATATACAAAACTAGGAGAAAAGCCATGAAATACGTACCAAATGTGCCAAATTAAGGTAATGATCTGTCAAGCTTAGTGTTCAATAATCCTAACAAGAAATTAATATTTTTTATTAATGGTGGTCTTTTACTGGAACGTTAGAATTATATACTAAGCTTACAGGCTCAGTTACTCATGCCAAAAATTAGAAAAATACATTATTACCAAATAATTAATTTAAGCATCCCTTAAGGTTTTGTCTTAATCGCGCAATTCGTTTTGTGTTGGAAATCGTAGCGTTACCTCAATTTGTGGCGGTATTACAACGGATATGCGTAAGCAAAAATAAGCCTGCATCTTTTCGGCTACATCCTAGTTGGGCAGCTAAATACTTATATTTTAAAAATTCTTCTTCTGTGCTTCGACGTTTCTTAGAGTAATCATGTGGCTGACTGCTCAAGTCAAGTTCCATGTATGGATTATATTTCTTATTATCTAACAATATCCCTGGGTATTGGGGATGCTGCGCCATATTACACAGAACAATAGTTTCAAAGCCTGCTGCTGAAAATCGCTTTAAATAATGTTCTCTTGATTCCAATCTTTCTTGTTTGTAACGAGCCAACCCAGTAAAAAGCATTATTCCGCGCTTTGTTTGCCCAACTGACTTATAATCCACAATATAACAATTTTGTTTCTGAGAAGGTTGTAAAGTAAATTCAATGGTATCTTTTTCATTCTGTGCGATTCTAGCAACCACTACCTGGATATGCTTATTGCTGTGTAAAGCATGCATAAGCAGTATTTTTGTTACTTCATAACAGGGCAATACATGACGCCCAACCTCATCCTTAAAGTATAAGGATTTCAACAAGCATAGTTCATATTGCTCAGCATTTAATCCATATAGCAACTTAAACAAGAATTGACATGAAAACTCTGACAGGTTGCGTTGCAGGCGATGTATTATTTTTCGAGCATAAGTTTTCGATATATTCCCTAAACTCTGACATATTTTTTCATAGTCAATACCATGAGAAGTTTCAAATTCCCCAGTCAATTTATATTTTGATAGCACATAAGCTTGGGTTAGAAAATATACTGGTTCTAAAAAATTTACATCAAGCTTGTGTTCATCAAGCACTTGTTTTAGCGTAGTCGACTGACGTATGAATTTTAGGTAATGGCTGGGTTGTTTATTTTTTAAAGCTTCGTATTGTACCAATAAAGATTCACATCGATGTTGGATTTCCTTAACCTGTTGTATAAAATTAGATAATTTATTTTTACAATATTCTTTGTTTTCTTCCAAAGTTTGGATTAGTTGATATGCACGAATTTGACATAAATTTTCGCTGACTTGCGCATCAAAATGAGCATAATTTCCTTGGATATAATTATTTAGGGCTTCAATTATCATCCTTAAAAAAAATTAGCAATCGCAAAAATCGCACCCTATCCGTTAATGATCTTAACGGTATATTGTCGGTATGCGGCATAAAACTAATCACACTATACTTCATTTCAATCCTTGGGGAGGGGGTCAAACTTAACTGTTTTATTTTCAAGCTGGGGAAAACCAAAAATGTAATAAAAATCTTCTTTGGCATCTAGGACAAAAACGGCGGGACAGGTCTATCTTTTATTGGTCTCTCTATAGCTTGAATTTACAATCAACTGATTATAAAAAGCTTATATTTTGACTGCATTTGGTTGAATCTCTATAAGCCCTCCTTCCTGGTTAATTATGAGTAGAGCATACTATTAATCCTCATTTCATAACTGACCAGGCGCTTGGGTCCTATTGAGCGCCAGCATTAAAGCAAAGTGGAAATTAAAAAAATGTAGGCCATAGGATTATGGTTAAAAAGAAATTTAGGTTTTTGCTAAATTCTAATAATGATAATGCGTAAAATCATCGCCCCTAGGTACAATCAGTGATTCCAGATTACTAGTTGTCGATTTCATTAAGTCAAAGCGGACAATTTTGCATAGGTGATTTCGCTAAATGCATTGCGCTGACCAATGCTTGGCTGCCTTGCTCTAGCATAGTCGCAGTGGCTCCTGAATAAAGGGTGGTTCCGCAACTGGCGGTAGCGCATTGACCACCAAAGGTGATAAAGCTGGTCGTATATTTAATCTCACAGGTACATGTTACCTGATTAGAATTTTGTGGGTCGACAGTACATGGCTTATCTAAACAATCAGTCCAAGGATGATTACTATTACAAGTCATAACCCAGTTAGTCTTTGCATTCTCAAAGGAAAAATTAGAAAATAGCAATTGCTGTCCCTGGCTGTTGGTTGTTGGCTTACGCTTGTCACAGGGCAAAGTACCCAGTGACGCACCATCTTGAACAATACAGGAGCAGACCGATTGACTTTTACTCCCTGGTACAGGCTTGCAGGTTGCCGTAGTGCACAGCGCATAAGGTTGTGAACAAACAGCATAATTGCCACTGACTTCAGCGATACCATTTATGCTTATCAACGACAAGCAGCCTACTGCCCATAGTAGTTTTCTCATAAAAAATCCCTTTTAAGTTAAAGTCCATTAAAACTTACCTCAGGTCAGGTAAATCATCCGGGTGAGAGATAGACTTTGCTGTTAATTTTTTTAGATGAGATTTCTTTCGAGTTTTTTTCGGCTTAACGGATTTTTTCGCCCAAATTTTCTCAAACTTTTGCTGTGCTTTTTTCTGAGCCAGTAATTTTTTATGACCCACCTGCAATACCAGCTTCTCAGCTTTTAAAATTTCCAACTGCTTTTCCAGAGCAGTAGTATTAACCGGCTTTACTTTTGTCGAACTGATAGATTTTTTAGCTGTCTTTGCTGGCTTAGACTTCGCCTTCAATTTTTTTAACTGCATGGTAGTTTGCTTTATTGATTTATCAATGTCGGTTAATACCTTAGGATAGATTTTTTCTAACCTGAGCTGGTCTTGTTTCAGACAGGTTTCTAACTGACGAACCTGCTTTGAAAAATCAGCAGATTTGCTCTTTGCTGTAGTTCTACGTTTTATTACCATGTATTAAACTCCAAGGTTGAAATAAAGATAACAATAAATATTATCGATTTTTAAATTTTTATTCTACAAAACTACTCTGACGTTGCCCCAGTGACTGGATGCTTACTAGATTCATTTTAAATCTGAGAGGTTTGGGCTATATCAGCGATAACTTTGATGATTTCAGCTTTGTTCAACAGGGTCTGACAATATTAAATTTTAGGAAGCTTAGTTGCTCGTAGTGTCTTTGTAAACTCGCCAATCTTTATCCATCTTTAGCAGATATTTAGCAGCTTCCACCAGAAAGAATTCTTTGTCTGTAACCCCAGCCCATTTAATGTAGTGTTCTATTTCGGTATCTAAGGCTTTGGGCAGTTTAGCTCTGACTGAAACTGTTTCCAGGTTCACGGGTTTAATTAACGGCATAGTCGACTCCTTTTTCACTAATTTTATTCTGAGATAGCATAGGTATTTTATTGTGGGTTGTCTATCAGTTTTTATGCAACTTTTGTGCCTCTTTAGCTTCGGGAATAGGTCAAAGTTTATTTAAAAAAACAACTACGAATAGGTGCTAATTTTCGGTGCACTGTAATGTGTGCTGCTGCTAATTTGGCTAGCAAAATTCCTGAACTAAACTCAAGCAAAAATACAGTAATTTACCGGTTAAAAATTTGGTAGAATATATCGCCAAATCAGCAACAGCACGAGTGTACCCTGACGGGCTGCGCCCGTCAGGGTACAGATTTTTTGACGCAATATAAATTGCTGATTTAAAAAATAAATCAAGGAATTTTGCTATGAAGAAAGAGACAGTAAAAACAAGACAACCTTTTGCGACAGATAATACAGATAAATTAATTAATAGTAACATCACTAACAGCCAATTATATTGCCACTTACAACAGCTGACGATGAGACTCACAGCCGATGAAATTTCCCAAGTCTGTCGCAATCTGATAGGTGCTATTAACACTGCTTTACTTAAGGGAGAAAGCCCTGAAAAACTAGTCCGACGCATTGCCAGGAAACGCTCTCCGAAGCTTTATAATTTTCATTCCATGACTAGAGAAGAAGCCCAGAAAGAGCTGGCCGAAATCAAACAATTGCGCAGGCTAGCTTCTGCCCGTTCACCTATCCCAGGTGCACGCAAACTTGAAAAATATCACCCTGAAATTCTCACTCTGTATCAGTCAGACGCCTCTTATCGAGACATCCAATTCTGGTTGCGCGCCAAAAGGGGATTGGTGGTATCTCACCATAGCGTACAGCGTTATTTGCAGGCAGTATTAAACCATGAACCCAAAGAAATCTGATGCTCAATCCAGGGTTCAAGGACACGCGCGATATTCATTGCGAGAGCAAGCAGAAAAATATATTGATGCCCGTGCTAATCGTGGCAAAAGCAAAGCCAGTGGCGCTATTCTACGGAGTGACAGAACAGTGCAGCGCTATCAAGGCGACCTGGGGCGAGCAGCTGAAGCTATCCAAAAAGCCCATGGCATTACTCGCCTGAAAGACATCACCCAACAGCAGGCACAAGCATATATTGACCAGCGTCTGCGCGAAAAAATCAGAGTGCGAACGGTGCAAGGATATGCCAAAGCATTAGGGACGCTACCTTTAGTTAAAAACCTGGTAGTGCCATCCAGAACCAGCGATAAACGGGATAAACCAAGTCAAACTCGGGCTTATGCTTTCGAGCAAATACAAGCTATCCGACAACATATCACAGCGCCAGCTGAGCGCTTGGCGATGCAAATATTACAAGAGTCTGGATGCCGTGCTAAGGACTTTGCATCCATCAGGTTAGAGGCCGAACGACCGGTTAAAAATGCGCGTTTAAACAAGCTGCATACCGATCGGTTTGCAGGTAGAGAAAACTGGGTAAAGGTGAGTTTTATTGGCAAAGGCGGCCATGAATATGTCTCGACTATTTCGTCCAAAACTGCGGAGGAATTGGCGAAATATCGCCTGCCACAGCCACGTGATTTTAGAGAGCGTAACCAGCCCAATGTGGTGACCAAACAATATTATGATTTACCTGCAGGCTTGAATTTATCTGCGATTTGGAGTGCGGCGAGCAGACAAGTTTTTTTCACTTCCAGAGGGTTGCATGGGCTGCGCCACACTTTCGCGCAGGAGCGCTTGCGGGGGATGCTTCAGGTCGGAATGACTTGGGATAAGGCAGTGGAATGTGTCAGCCAACAGATGGGGCATTATCGGGCTGAAGAGGCAATACAAACCTATTTGCGCTAAGCCCCTTCTTAAGTTTTTTACGCGTGAGTTTATGACAATAGCAGCCTCAAACAGAAATTGTTTGGCAGGTTATGGGCCTGTGGCAGCAGATGCATTTCGCAAAAACCTTCATTCACGCCTCAATGGCTTTGAGAAACGCTGGCCGTGCTGGCACGGTTTTCGCGCCTGTTAACGCTGGCAGATTCTCATGATGGCTCTGTGCAGGCGCTTCCATGGACATGAAGTCCATACAAGGTGTTCGCGGCGCTCACCAGTTTATGAAGCAGTATCACGAATCTTGCTTTTGATAGGAAACATTGATCGATAAAAATATCTTCTCGTTTTGTAAGAGGTGATTCTCAGCACATAATACCTATTGTCGTTAGCTTATAATATTTAGGTTCTTGCTTAGATTTTGTCTTAAAAATTTGCAGGTCCATCTTATCCACAGAAATTGTGAATAAAGTTGTGCATAAAGACATCAGAGCCCAGCTGGCACAACCTGCGAGCAAGATTTGTACAAAAATACTCCAGAATTTTGATAAAAACGCTATAACTACTAATTTCACTGTGAATGCTCTTGCGGTATATTGAATCTACTTCATCAGTAAACTTGCCTGCTGAAGATCGAGATTGAAAACCAACATGAAATTTGAGGAAGACTCTTATGGAACAATTAATTGAAGCAATGAAAATTGACGATGTAGCAAGAACTGCTGAACTACTGCAATCTGGTTTTGGCCCTAACGGATATGAAGACTATGCGCACATAACACCATTACACTTTGCTGCACAAATTAATGCTTTGCAAAGTGCGCAATTGTTATTGCAGGCAGGTGCTAATCCGAGATCTAAATCCATTGATGGTATATCTCCTTTTGATGTTGCATGTACGCATGTTCATTCAGACATGGTGGCGTTGTTATCCGCTCATATGCTTATGCACTAAAAGGATTATTGAAAGTCCTTTAGAGGGTTTAGGGTGGTCCTTTTAGGGGCTTAGGGTGGGCGCATTAGGGTGCTAAATGACAGTATTCCCACCATCTTGTAAAAGTAAACGTGATGGAATTATCTTCCATCACGCTTTGTTGCCAACATTCCAACATTAACAGTTAAGTGACATTTTCATATTGCTATGAAAACGACGCCTCCTGGGAGACGATTTTATAAGCTGTCGAAGCCGCTTACTTGGGTCGCAAAAACGCTGCAAATTACAATGAGGAATTATCCTCGCCACCCCATCACCAGCGGTGGTAAGGACTAGAGTGAAAGATTGAAGATCGAATTGAAAGCAGAAATAGCCGAATAGCTATTGAAGGCATGAGAAGAATACCCGAAGAAAACGAGTGCAGCTACGAAACCACCAGAAGCATGGCAATCAGGGAATTTCATCGTAGTTACGCCTGATTTATACTGCTGTTTAAAGTCATGCAGTAATCGACTTACAAGCATCAAATAATATATCGAGCTACAAATATGTCAAGCCTGGCTGGCTGGCTGGCTGATAAATATCGTTTAAATTAAAGTTGGGAGCAGAAAAAATCCCAACATTAATCATCTTAACCATCTACAATGAGATCATTTTTTTCTTTGGGGACTACAACCTCTTTTTTCAATAATTGCTTTTCCAGCTCAGAACAACGGGTTTCAGCAATGGCGGCCTGCTTGTCAGCTATATGTTGAGCTGCTATCGCTTGCTCCAGCTTCTTTTCGAGAGCCTGGAATTTTTCTGCTTGTTGATTTTGCATTTCATTCATTACGGCAATTTGCTGCTTAAGCTGGCTGATCTGCTGCGTACATTCTTCTAGCGCTATTTCCTGCTTGGCTAAGGCTTCATGCGCTTCTTCCAGTTGTTCATTAGCTTGAGAAAGTTGTATTTCTGATTGAGCTTTAGTTTCTGCTTTTGCCTTACCGATTTCCGCCAGTATCGCTTGTCTCAAATTAGTTGAGATTTCATGGTCCACTTGAGATTGAGCATGTGACTGCTCTGTTCGCCAGCGTTTTAAAAACACTGCCAGTTTGGCAAATGAGCCGCCAATGTGGCTATGGATGGTGCGAACTGAAATTTTTTCACCATCGTCCTGCATCTTTAAAGCGGCTTGGCAAAATAAATCGTAGGTGATGAGTTCTTGACGCATGGGTAATTCCTTATAAATAACATAAAATAACGATACTAATATAATAACGTTATTTTATGTTATTTAAAAATGGAGTCAAGAGGTTGATGAATTCGATTAATACAGGGAGCAGCTCAAAGTGAATGTGTTGGGGTTGGCGACAGTAATTCTCTATCTTATGATTGACAAGTTACTTTGAAAATCAGATGCATAATCAATCAGTTGAAAGCGGGTTTGGCAGAAGTGGGTGGGCAGTAGAGATTATGATTTCTCAAGAGCCTATGTTAATTGCCACAATTAATTCCAGAAGCGTTAGCCCGTGGCGGGTCACGGTGTTGTTGCGCACCTGTTATGCAAGCAGATTTTCATGCAGCCTTGTGCAGGCGCTTTATGGACTGCAATACAGCCCATGCAAGGAGCTCGCTTCACTCGCGAATGCTGTGATAAATTGATAAATAGTAAACATTTAGTCAGTATTGGCTAAACATTTAGATGTTTCTTCTTACATGTTGGTTAAAATGGCAACTGTATGTATTTTCCCATTTGCGTATTTTCTTTCCACATGCTATCTGATTTATCAACTGGAATAGCAGTTATTTCCGTTTCATCTCCATATTGAAATGTGGGATCTATAACTCTATAAAAATTATTCTTAACATCGCATAAATAATCAAATACTTTAGGTATTTTAGGCAAGGAAACAAAATGAGGTCTAGTGCCATGGGTCGTAAATCCATTAGCGCTATCACCATCAGTAGCTTTAACAGCTAGCCAGATTTTTATTTTATTTGACATGATTTCTCCTAAAAGTGGGATACACTAGTATTGGGGATTCTATTTGATATTTTCAAGATAATTTTCATATGATTCCAGCGATGGAATGAATTTTTTATTACTATCGTCATATGTGAGGCTTTACATCCTAACTTCGAAACTTCAAACAACTTAGCCTCACTCCACTTAGCGAATTATTATTGCACGCTCTGTCCAGCTCTGCCATCATTTGTAAATCCGAATCTCACCGCGCAGGAGATGACAATGATACAGATAGGCAGCACTATCCTGGATATATCATTCTTAAAAGAATTATCCAGTCAATGCGAGAAAATAGCCGCGGCGGAGGGGTTCGTATGGAATCCTCAAATTAATGATGTTGTTTTATCAGACTGGTTGCGTGATACATCAACAATTTACTCCTTTAAAGATATTAACGATTTAGTAACAAGAATCGGTATTCTATACTCCTGGAAATTCCCTCATGCTGTTTTGGATAAAAAATTAACCGCTGGAAAGAAGCTACAGGCTGACTTTGCAGAAATACAATTCTACACTACTAATTCTATTGATTTTGCAGATTCAACAAAAATGCAAATTGAATCAACTTTGGATTTCAAAAGAAGAACTGAAATAGGCTTAGAAGATAGGATTGCAGTTCTAACTAATATACTGCAAATAATAGAAAGCGATTTAAATAATCCCGAAATAATTATGCTAGTGTGTCCAGAGGATTTTTTTAGAGGCGCTGAAATATCTACTGATACTGAAGAATCAGAGAGTCGCGGAAAATGTATGGATAGGGACACGGTTTTTAATTTCTTTAATACCCGAATGGTCACCTTAAGTGCTAAATATCCCAATGTCATAATTATTCCTGGATCAGTTTATGTTAGTACGGATTCTTTGGGTGATGACCATACTTTTTTTTATAGAGGGGGGACAAAAAAATCGACAAAGATAGGTAAATCATCTATTTACGTACAAAATATTGCTCCTGTTTTTTATAACGGAAAATGGGTGCGGTTAATAAAAAAAGGGGCGCCATTGGTAGCTGATAGGCTTAAAAATGGCAAAGTAATTAACCAGGAGCACTTACTTGACGAGAAAACTTTTTTAAAAAAAACTGATAAAGGTATTAACACCAAAGTTTTCATTGAAGAATATGGTGAAGATACATTATGCGATCTCAATAAAAATTTAATATTTATGGGTGAAACTCCCTTGCCTAATGAAGGAACACTTCTAACAAGCTATGGCATAAAGAATTTATGGGAATTTACCAGTACGGTTCTTAGTTTACCAATCACTCAAAATAAATTACTTAATATTGGAATTGAAATATGCCATGACCATAATATCATGAAAAAATTGAAGAGAAGATTCAATGGTATTGAATTGGATTGCCATATTATCATCACCCATGGTACAGCTTTTGACGACTCCTCTGTTCTAACACGTAATGGATATGGCATAAGAGCTGAATCAGACCCTCCTTCCAGCGCGTCTCCTGGCAGCCAAGTTTTTTCATATGTTAATGATTTTAGAATTCCTTTTGAGATTATACATGAGAAAATATTAGTTATAGGGAGCAGCACTTTTATTTTTAAAACTGCTCCTTTACCAGTACCATTAGTGCGAAATCCAATTATATTTCCTTCAGCTCAAGATATGCTAAGTGCATGTTTTGAATTAATAGCGACTATTTCTACCACAGTTCCATCTAGAGCTAATAAAAAACAAGTTGATATTTGTCGCAATGATTTAACCCTTTTATCAACTGAACTCGAGCATGGTATATTCTCTCCACACCATCAAAACAAAATATTCCAAACATATGAAAAGCTTTGTAAAATTTGTCAATCACCTAAAGATAAAGATGTCAAAGTACTATCAACGGAGTCAAATGGTTCAGAATACCCAAAAGTACCCGATAAAATATCACTTTTAGGACAGATGGATGAGAACTCTATCGCTATTATGGGATATTGTGCTTATTTATATCCTAAAGCTATACCGGAACAATTATTGTCAGCATTGCTATCATCTAAAACAAATATCGCTTTTTCATTAGATATTTTACAAAACCAGAGGTTGTTAGCTTACGATCAAAACACTCATGCTTATTCCATCTCTCCAGATTTACAACAAGAAATTAGAAACCATCATGTTGCCGTGTTGAAATTTGATGAAAAAGATATGGTTTTATCGCTGTATATTTTTCCAATCGCTAATCTCTTATATACCGAGTTACAGAAACTTTATGCTGATTATGATCGTGTGCATTTATTACAACGTCATGCACACCTGATTTTAAGATATTTAGAAGACTTTAACGAATCAACTCATAGATTTATTATTGATGAACATAGAACAAACTTATTAACTGCTATCGGTCATTGTTTTTTATCTGCTAATCCAGAAAATGCTTATGATACATTTTATCAAGTTTGCCTAGTCCAAAAAAAAATATATGGCCTCATGCATCTAAAAGTAGCTGAATCTTATGTTAATCTAGCTACAGCAAGTGAAAAATTAAAGAAATTTCCACAAGCAATTTCACATTATACAACGGCATTGGCTATTTTTACTGAAATAGGAAAAAAAGAAGAGATTTTATTTATGCAATCAAAAATTGCAGCCCTGGCTACTACAAAAAACAAGGAAGAAAAGGAGCGTAAGACGAGAGAGATCAATCCTGTAGAAGCTGCAACAACATCCAAAATAGACTCTCCCACAAAGCAATTGGCTACCACTGTAACAAATAATCCAAACACATTTAATTTTAATACATCTTCCGCGCCATCATCTCAAATTGAAGTCTCACCTTCTGAGAGCGTTCATCAAACTGTGTCAGCATAAAGTTATCTCAGATCTAAATTTAAACGGTCTTCGAAATAAATTTGTAACTGTGATGCTATCAGCGCCCAATTATGCATAGGTTGATACCATTTTTCCATGACTTTCTGACAGGCGCAGTAAACTAATTTCATTAGCGCGTTTTCACTAACAAACGCTCCTTTGCTCTTAGTATACTTACGGACTTGCCGATGAAAACCCTCAATAATATTAGTTGTGTAAATAATACGGCGTAGCTCTTGCGGGTATTTAAAATACTGCGACAATGTTTCCCAATTAGCATGCCAGGATTTGATAACGGCGGGATATTTCTTGCCCCATTTTTCGCCTAATTCAAGTAAATGCTGCTCAGCAACATCACAACTTGAAGCCTGGTATACTTCGCGTAAATCAAGCATAAAGGATTTCTGGTCTTTACTAACAACATATTTCAGAGAATTGCGGATTTGATGCACCACACAAAGCTGGATTTCTGTTTTAGGGAATACTTCCGCAATAGCTTCAGGAAAGCCTTTCAGGCCATCAATGCTAGCAATTAGAATATCATCTACTCCACGAATACGAAGATCATTTAAAACGCTTAGCCAAAAACGTGCCCCTTCGCTTTCAGAAAGATAAATACCTATAATTTCCTTACGACCATTTTTATTAACACCAAGAATCGAATAAATCGCTTTGCTTACAACCTTGCCTTCCTCTCGGACTTTAAAATGCATTGCATCTAAAAATACAATAGGATAGATAGCTTCCAGTGGGCGAGATCGCCATTCAGCGATAACAGGCAATAATTTATCAGTAATTTGGCTTATCTTTGCGGGTGATACTTCTAGTCCATACAGCTCATGGAGATGCTGTGTAATAGACTCATAACTCATCCCAATGGCGTATAAAGATAATACTTTATTATCCAGAGATTCATTTAAAATAGTCTGTCGTTTTTTGACAATCTCAGGTTCAAAGCTGCCATCACGATCGCGAGGGGTTTCTAATTCGAATGAACCAGTGCCTGTTTTAACTGTCTTTGGAGTTTTGCCATTGCGGCGATTAGTTAAACCATTAGTTTTACAGTCAGTTAAATGAGCTTCTATCTCACCATCTAATGCCGCTTCAAGAATTCGCTTGATTAGAGGGGTTATCACTCCATCAACACCTGTCAAGGGTTGGCCAGACTTTAGTCTTGTTATGGCTTCTTGTTGGAATTGATTAAAATCAAATTCATTCAGATTGATTTTATTGTTATTCATTTTCAGCTCTCCTAATTTTGAGGTAGTATACCTCGTTAAGAAAGCTGACACAGTTATTTAAACACTACCCACCTTCTCCAGAAACTCAGGAAACTCCAAGTCCATTGATACCTGAAACTGAGTTTTAGAGCGTATAGACAAGGTCATTTTTTTCTTTGAGAGTTATAGCTTCCTTCTTTGCCAATTGTTTCTCTAGTTCAGAACAACGGGTTTCGGCAATAGCAGCTTGTTTGTCAGCTATATGTTGAGCTGCTATCGCTTACCTCCATACAAAGTATTTTTAGGAGAGGTTTTCTTTTCAGTTATCTGTATAAGAAAAAAAACCAAGCTTAATTTGTCGGATTCTTAATTTAGGTTAAAACATTTCAGTTTCTTGCAGCATAGCATCGTAATTTACTTCGTTTTTTATTATGTTTATAATATTTGAAAAAAGGGGTTGAAAATTACAAAATTTTTCAGAATCAAATGACCTGCTTTGATTGGCAAAATCTGCTTTACAACTATCTTTAAATTTGAGAGTTTCACCGCCGCCAGCAAATCTGCTTTTTTCACAATATTTTTCAATTACGTCATTAGAAAAAAGCAATTCGATTGATAAGCAGGAAGCTTTGATATCTTTGTCGGCATAATCACTTCTGATTTCTGGCACTGGAAGAAATAACATATAACCCATATTATTGTCTTCTTTATAAATTAGTCCCTTGCGAGAATCATAAGCAGAAAGTGTATATCCAGACTTGGGGTATTTAACTCTGTCTTTCCATTCATAATACGCATCGTCAAAATCCATTAATCCAATAAATAATTGATTTTCATAGTTTTTAAAAATTTCCTTTCGTCTAAACATATTAATTAAAAAATAGCAATCAAAGCAATCAATTATATGAAAAGGCATTGATTTTCCATGAAGGGATTTCCAGGCAGATTCTAAAATTATTTTATCTGTTATACCTTCAACAAAAACTATAGGTTTTCCTTTGTGAAAATCAATTTGATAAGTGAGGCTTAAGTCTGCCGCTCTGTTATCAACTGTAATTATACCGTCAGAAAGTATCGGAATCATTTCAGCACGAGAACTTTTTCTTATGACTTCATCTTTCTGCATCCAAAAAAGATTATTATCATTTACATAAGCAATTGTCGATGGGCTATGAGTAGTCATTATTACTTGAATATCAAATTTAGTAACTAATGTATTAAATAAAATATCAATTAATACCTTGCTCATGGACGGGTTTAAATGAGCATCAAATTCATCTAGAAGCAATAACTTACTATCGTTGTTTAAAATTTGGTTGCATGCCCAAAGAGTAAGAAAAACGATATATTTTTCTCCAGAAGATAGTTCTTGAAATGGAATTTCAATATTTAGGTCAATATCGATGAAACTAGGTATATACCTGATGCCTTCAATTGGAGGCTTAATTTTATATGCAAAACCTCTATATTCACTAAATAAACCATTAATAATATGCCAGGGTGGATTTGAGCCAATAGTTTTAAAAATTTCATCATCTTTAATTATTCTGCCCTCTTCATACAGCTTAAGCTTCATGCGATTTAATTTTTCCAAATATGACTTAAATAAGTCGGGAAGAAAATCATTCTCATGATTTTTGCCTTCCAAATACATAAAAGCATTATGAGGAAGTACTTCTAGAATCCAATGGCACTAACTTAAGAAATTATACTTTTAAAACATAAGGTTAATGAAATGCGTCTCACATTAGTGTATGTTTGGTTTTGCAAAAAAACAGACCTACAGTAAGGAGACGCATATGAACATTCACTTTAGAAACACTCAGATCAAGTAAAGAATTGCCCTTCAAAGATATTTTATCGTCTGAGAAGATTGCTAAACACATGGAGAACATCACTTACAGGGAACGTATTTTTACACCAGATGTCACTATTTTTGGTTTTTTAGCACAAGCTATTTCGGCAGATCAATCGTGCCAAATGGGTCTTGTGCAGATTATTAGTTGGTTGGCAAGTCAAGGGAAAAAACTTCCCAGTGCCAATACAGCAGCTTATTGCAAAGCACGCACCAAATTACCAGAAGAAGTTCTCTCAGGTCTTGCCAAAGAATGTGGTAACGAGCTAGTGGAACAAGTGCCAGCTAAATGGTTATGGCGCAATCGCCCTGTAAAATTAATTGATGGGTCGACAGTCTCCATGCCAGACACGGCGGAAAATCAAGAAGAATATCCCCAGCCTGACACCCAAAAAAAGGGGTTGGATTTCCTATAGCTCGCGTGGTGGCAGTGATATCCCTTGCGCTGGGTGTGTTGCCTTTCATCTGGTGCAGCGGTTCCTGTCTTCTGAAAATAGCTAATAGGAATTTATTTAAATTTTTTTCCAGATTTTTTAAATGGAATCGATTTAAAAAATCACCTGGCTTTCTTCATGACATTAATCAAAA
>DASZWJ010000042.1 GCA_035546635.1 Gammaproteobacteria bacterium | reverse complement strand
TTTTGATTAATGTCATGAAGAAAGCCAGGTGATTTTTTAAATCGATTCCATTTAAAAAATCTGGAAAAAAATTTAAATAAATTCCTATTAGCTATTTTCAGAAGACAGGAACCGCTGCACCAGATGAAAGGCAACACACCCGTCGCAACTATCATTGCATGGTTGAAAACTTCGAATAATTAGAGACTTAGGCATAAAAACGCGCTTGCAGCAAAATTAGAAAACCAAAAAATAACTGCATCACCGTGCATCCCTGAAAATCGCCCATTAAATGCGTTATTCTGATAAAATCTGCTTGCTAAAATCCTAGAATTTTTCAATCTGCATCACTTTTTGCATCAGGTGATGCACTTTTTTCAGCAAAGTGATGCAGTCAGTGCATCACTTGATTTACACTACAGATATTGAATTTTTTGCTTGCGAGGAGAAAATCATGCAGCGCGTTACAATCAGCTTCCCAGAAGACCTCTTACAAGAACTGGAGGAAAATGCTGTAGCTCGCGGTATGTCCTTGGCAAAATATTTGCGCGAATTAATCGAACAAAACCGCCAACTTTCGGTAACTCATGAGAAGAAACTCCGCACCACTGATGAAATATCTACAACAAAATTACCTAAACAAACAGATGCGCCTTGGTTGAATATCACTTAGAGTGGGCTTTAGAATCACGTTACTTGCTGCGCTACCTGGTGGATAGCCTGGAGCAACAATCCGCCGAGAAACGGGCTACCGTCCTCAGCACAGTGACAGAGCGAGCACAAAAACTAATCGCCGAATTATTGGAAAAAGCTTGAATGTTTATAGCTCAGGTTCGTGATTTTTTTCGTGAAGTTTGATGGGTGTTTTTATGCTATCGGCATCCAAAATTGGAGATTGAATGGTTACGTTAGTGGTTAGACGATTGGCCGCTAAATTTGTGCTGAGCTTGTGTATTTCTCTATCCAAGACGGTTTTTAACATAATATCTGAAGCGGTTTGTTCCCGATAATTGGCGTATGAAATGGCTTCTTCCATTGCTTTAGCAACAGCGGCACTGCCTTGCTTGAGCAAGACATCGTTATAGTCTTCTTTGATGGTTTCCGGTTTAGCCACCCATACAGTTTTACCTATATTTTGCAGCGTTGCAGCCACCCGCTGGGTTAATGTTTCCGTGTGCGGATTATTGCCGTCGTTATCTAGACACAACACCACATGGCGACTGGTTCCCGCAAAATCAGCATCAAAGTTGGATTTGCCGAGTGTGACGCGCACGTCGCCACCGCGAAGCGCCATATAAATACTTAGCCCTGTTTCAACACCTTCTGCGAGGTAAGTGGGACTATGCGATGAGGGGGTTTTTTCAAGCTGAACCATGCCTTTGGAAGGGCTGCCAAAGGTTTGCTTTTGAACTTTCACGGCGGCCTTTTTACCTGTTTCAGGATCCAAAAAAATAGCCTGAACAGCCTGGATTGTTTGTGTATTATCTTTGGCGATGACTAATAAAGCCGGGCTAATTTGTCCGTTAATTTTTGAATACACCCCAGGGTGAAAGCGGATATCTTCTGGGAATGCAGCAAGATGAATCCCTCGGTGTTCACGCAAATAGCGCTCTGCTAAAGTTCCTTCTACTGGCCGACTTTCACGCGCTAGTTGCTTGGCATAGCGCAGGATTTTTTCTTGTTGTGGCGTTGGTGTGTGTTGCGATTTGGATTGGGAAGGCGATTTAGAAGCGTCTTTGGCATACTGTGAATAATGAGCAGATATCCCCAAAATCCGCACTGCTTCTTGCAGTACTTGCTTAAAATTCCGCTTCATATTTAGCTCGCACTGCTTGGCGATCAGACTGAATAAGTTGCCGCCTTGACCTGATTGAAAATCATGCCATAAGCCGCGTTTATCTCCAGCCAAGGTAATTACCAAACTACCTTTATTACTGCCATACCGATACTGATTACCATCCTGGCTTTTAGGCTCACCCAACAGACGTGTAACAACAGCTTCAGTTTCAGCAGTTAACATCTGGTGAATGCGTTTGGCATCTAATGGCGGCTGTTCAGGTAAATTTCTATCACGAAGAGAATTGTTTTTTCCCGCTTTTGTGAGTGGCAATTCGTTTGTGTTATGCGACTTATCATAAGGTAATTGACCAAGAATTTCCAAAGCGCTGCGCTTTTCACCGGCATTAATACGGATTTCATCTAATAGCGCCGCCTTGTTGTCCGTATAGATCGTTAGCTTCTCCACCGCGCGCGTAATCGCTACTAAAAAAGAGGGCTGATTCGCCATTCGCTTGATGCGGCTGTTGGCTAAAAAAACTACCTCGGGTATAGTTTTTCCTTGTGCACTATAGCCGGTGATCGCATAAGCATGATCCCAATGTTGATAACGCAGCTGCTCGAGATTTAATGGCACAGGATCGCCGTGCGCAGAGCCTATAGCCTGAACGAAAACAGTCTTATTCTGTACGTGCTGTACACACGCCATTTCAGGGCTGATTAACCCGAGCGTTTTATCGGTGCGTGTCCAGCGGATCAGATCACCGGCTTGAATCTCTCGCGCCTGTTTGCGGTAGACCTCTACACCAAGTGACTGCGTGTTAGAAAAATGTGGCAACTTCCAGATTATTTTTTTCCCACTGTCATGCATTAACTCCAGCATGTTTTCCTTTGGGTGCGTCTTTACCACAGTGTAATACTGGTCTTTTTCCAGCCCTTGTTGCTTCAAGCTGATGTTGAAGCGCACTTGGTCATCCAAACGAAAATTGCCGGCGCGGGTTAATTCGGTTTCGGTTAATTTACGCGGAACCAGCACCTGCGTAACCAGGCTATCGCCGTGTAACTCGCCGTGCTGCGCCAATTTCTCTCGGATGATGGCATTCAGCTCAATGCGTTCGCTGTTAGTCAAAGTGATAATTAAAGTTTGGCTGCGTTCTCTGGGATTTTTCTTGATGTAATAGTCGCTGATTAGCTCCATACGTTCAACTTGGTTTTTATTTTTATCGTTCGGCAACGAGTTAGGAATTTCAATGATAGATTTTTCGAGGATTTTAAACGCTTTAACGAATTCTTTATGGTATGTTGCCTGGATAGCTTCTTTTAAAGTGGGATTGTTTTGTCGGGTGATATCGGTTAACTGCAAAGTATGAATGCCGGCTTTTTGCAGCAAAGCAAACGGCTTGCCAGATTCGATGGAAGCATATTGATGGGTGTCGCCGATGATAAACCCTCTAGCATTTAATTGGATTCCGGCGCGTAGAAAATCCTGCAGGCCGCGGTTAGAAATCATCGAAGATTCGTCTACCGCAATCACCAGACGGTCTTGCGGCAAGTCTAATTTACCAGTACGAAAATGCGTTAAAAAACTAGCGACAGTTTGACCATTAAGGCCGCGCGCTTTTAATTCTTTAACGGCTTGATGGGTGGGAGCCAGGCATAATAATTCTTGATTTTCAGGCAGGATTGCTTGTACATGCGTTAGTAAAGTAGTTTTGCGTGTACCGGCAAATCCCTGGAACAGCATAAAACGATCAGGCTGTGCCATCGCGCCAGTTAAAACGGTAGATTGCTCTCTACTTAATGAATGGCTGGCGATGTAATTAGTCACTACCCCGCCAGCAACTAGGGATGGCATCTGACCTCGCGTTTCTTTAGCCAGGTCAATAATTTTCTGTTCCATTTCCAGTGCTGATCGGGTGGTCCAAAAAGTGCCATCTAGGGAGCAGGCACCCCGCAATAGATCGCCATTTTTTTCGGCTTGTACTACGGCGTCTTGTACTAATTTTGGATTCACGTCTCCCAAAGCGTGATTCAGTGCTATCCCCAACACTTCCTTATGAGAAAAAGCCGCCTCTCGTTCACTGAGATGCGCTAAGGCGTAAGCGACAGCTTCTTTAGCGAGGCTCTCTGGTGTGGCAGCGTCTGCCATCCGTGATAGCGCTTTTTGAACAGCAGCCTCTAAAAGTTGAAGGTGTTCCGTCGCGGATTGCAGAGATTTAGGTAGTTCGCCGCCTAATAACGCATCAATAGCTGTGATTTTATCGCCACTGTGTTGCTGCAATTGCGTCAACAGTTGTTCCCTGTCTTCGGTATAAATCCATGCTTGCTGCTTGGCTTGTCCCAGGAGTTTATAAAAAGCGCGCTGATGGCTTTGACGAGAATGACTGTTCTGATAGGCAATAACAGTGTCAGGATGCGCGTGGTATTTCTGCTGCGGGGTAAAAGCATAGCCATAATCAAAGTGCCGAGATTCTGGCTTGCTTAGATTGAGCTGGATGGACTTACCATTCTCCAGTCGTAACCGCAGATTTTTTTCATCGACCTTCAAAACAGTGACACGCTCACCATTATGCAGACCTTTGGTTTTATTATTCTGCCGCCAGGCTAACACATCGCCTGTGGCAATGGTTCGAGTGTCGGCGTCAAAAACCGTGGTTTTGCCAACAGCCACTTGATCGGGATGCCAGCAATAAGGGTGCTCCGGTTTTCGAGGATGGGTTAAAAATACGGTATTGCGTTTAACATCGATACCTGTTACGCACCGATAATCTCCTCGTTTAACCCCCAAGGAACGAAAATCGGCTGCAAATCTTACCCATTGCCCCTCACTATAGCATTTAGCCCACTGCCGCTCTACCGCGCTTAATGTGCGTGGCAAAAGTACAGAGCAGCTGACTTCGGAACTGGTAATTTCCTGTTGCGCTTTGAGTTTGGCGCGAACAGCCTGATTCATGGTGTCACAAGCCGTTTTACCAGGCATGAGCAAACAAGTCGCCGCCCGCTCAGCAGGTGGTAAGCTCGCATATTGTTCGGCCATCATCTCCGTCCGTTGACTAGAATCAGCAACAGAAAACACACGTTGACCTAATTTTTTAAAAGCAGCTTGCAGCTGATTCTGCAAGGTATCAGCTACCACTGTTTTTAGCGTTGCTGGTATTGGCCGTAGGTCTTCCTGCAATCGTGCAGCGGTAACGCCCGCTTTAAGCATTTGCGTGAAAGGACTTCCCGCTTGCCAACCTAAAGTCGATTGCGCATCTCCCACCGGAATCAGCCGCCCACCCAAGCGTTCAGTTAATTGTGCCAAGTCTAGAAATTGCCGAGAAGAAAGCAGGTTCGCATGTTCGAGTAATAACAACGGCTTTTTCTGAAACCGACGTTCAAGCGGTGAGAGCTGATCTTGTTGGTGCATATAGCCAGCTACCGTCTGAAACTGACGGTTATCAAATAACGTTTTTAACCAGGCACGTAAATCATCGGGTATTTTTTTCAGTTGAGTTTTTAGATCTAGATTCTGGGCTTTGCTAGTGGTCAGTAAAATCGGTTGGTACCCACCGATTTTGGCTAAATCACACAGATGTTGCATGACATGGGTTTTGCCAGATCCGGCACTACCTGCTAATAAAGTCATTTGCTGAGTGCTATGGACTAGAACCCGCAAAGCTTCTTTTTGATCCAGCGTTAATTCATAAGCATGGGCTTTGAGGTAGGTGTTGAGTCGATTAGCAGAAACCAATGGCCGCTGACTGCTATGGGGTTTCATGGCTGATTGCAGCAATTCCTGCTCATAGCGCAATAAGGTGTTCGTAGTGAAATAATTTTCATGTCGATTGCCCTCGGCAGCCGGTAAGCGAATCAATTCTCCTAAAGCTTGCGCGTTCGAAATCGCTTGAAAAATAGACTCGACAGGCACTTCAGTCAAACTATACTGCAAAGCTTGCTGCACCAAATCGCTTTCCTGCAAGACAACACGAGTCTCTGACAAATGCGCCATCGCTTGTTGCACAGCTAGGCAGGCATTTCCTTCCTCTGCCGCAGAGAAGGTAGGCTGTTTTTGCAGATCCGGTAGCTGATGGGCTTGTTCTACTGTTCGCTTAACCTCGTCGAATGCATGTAAATCAAAGAGCGCCTCTTTAGCTTGCCAGCGATTCAGCAGTGTTTCGCGGTCTATCTTTTGTTTAGCCTGGCGGGTTTTTAAAGTGGCCAAAGCCGCTTCTTTAGCGCCTGAAAGATGGTGTTGTTTCAAATAAGCTTCAATATCCTGCCGCCGTTGAGAAAAAGCGGTGATAACTGCCGGCGATATTCCAGCAATTTCAAAAAACCCTGGTTCGGTTTGCACGGGTGTATAACCGAGCTGCTTCATCTCATAAGCTAACTCAGCACGAAATATGGCACCATAGAATTTTGTATGATGCCTGACCGCTTCTAAAAAACCATCCGGCGTACCCGCCGTCTTTTCCCCATAGTCCCGCATCTCCGACGCTAAAGATCGCCACTGACCATCTTGGCGTTGAGTCATGTTCATCACGACACAATGCGTGTGCAGTTGCGGATCTCCCTCGCGCGATAAATCATGCAAAAACTTAGCAACCACCAGATTGCCGGTTTTTTGATAATCCGTAATACCGTTGCGGGTAATACGTGCCTTAGCCAGATCGCGCTCAATCAGCGCCAGTGCTTTATCGGTAGCGCGCGTCACTGCGGCAAAAATGCGCTCATCACCACCCAATAGCGCCAGTAGAGAAACAGACTTAGGCGCGCTGAAAGTTAAATCAAAACCTGGACGGTGTTTAACCGTCTCGTCCTCCACTTTTCCTAGCTGCTGTCCGCTGGTCAACTTGCCTTTCAGCAGCTGAGTAAATAGCTCGCTGTCGACGGTACCGGATAAGCCTAAAACTTGCGAACCTTTGCCCCACCATTGGCTGCGGTCTTTAGCCAGGGTTTCGCCCTCGGAGTAGTAGTTGTCGTGCCCCAAAAAGTAATGACTAGCGCCAGCCGCGTCTTTGACAGGTTCGGTAGACAGCATAAGCCGGATCCCATTAAAAAAGCTGCATTGACTGAGGCTTAAAATATCAATATCATATTAATATCACATTGATATTGATATTTTTAAAAGAGGATAATTTTATGGCCAAAACAGGAATAACCTACCCCCAGGTAGCTGATGCATGCCGGAGCCTATTGCGGGATGGGCAGAGCATTAAATTACGCTCAATCACGGCGATTACCGGCGGGTCGCCGAATAAGGTGCTGCAATTCTGGCAGCAGTGGCAGCAGGAGCAGGCAGAGACAACGCTCAAGGAGCTGGAAGAAGATTTGTCCAACGATGTGAAGCAGGCTATCCGTGCCGAGTGCACACGCAAGATGCAAGTGTTCAAGCTGGAATACGAAAACCTGCGACAGTCTACTGCCCAACAAATCGCCGATATGCAATCTCAATTGGATGAAACACACAAAGCTAAAGAAGATTTAAAGTTGAGTATCGCTGCGGCAAAAAACGAGCTACAGGAACAAAAAAAGCAGACTGCGCTGGCAGAGCAACGGGCGGGCGATTATGCCAATCGGTTGAAAGAAATTGAGAAGCAGTTTATTCAGTCTGAAAAAAGCGTGGAGCGCGCCATCACGGAGAAGATGATGCTGGAAAAACAGTTGCAGGCATTACAGGAGCGCTTTAATCATTTGGAACAACAGCATGCTACTGCTATTGCGAATCAGCATCGGGTAGAATTAGAGCTCGCGACATTAAGTGCCAAACAGAAATAAAACCGCGTTAAAAAAGAAAACTAACGCGGCAATTTAAATACTATCGCTTATTAAGGTTGAATACCATTCAGTTTATCTGTTATCACTATTCTTGTGATTCTGCAACTTCTTTATCAATGTATTCAGGTTTTTCTTCAGAAACTTTAAAAGGACATTCGAGTATATTGCCAGATTTCCTATTGTCAGTATCAAATGGATCCACATCGCATTCCCAGCCATCGTGGGAAGCAACCCAACTTCCTTCTCTTGGCGCTGATTTGAGTTTAAAGCGGGACACTAGTGTAATGCTGCTTTTATAATTTTCAGAAAATTTATAATCACATTCTACAAAGGTGCCTTCTTCAATTGATGGAAATGTCCAAGTTACTGCACTATCAAAACTAGGTTCATTCTGTTCATCTTTTTCTATTGAAATAGATACCTCCCATTTTCTCTTATATTTATCCACCCAATTTCCACCATTAGCCGCAAGCAAATCCTTTTTATGTATAGCTATATATGTGGGTTCCGGACAATAATCTTTTCCATTTGCGCTGCAAATAAGTGGAAAAAATAAGATAATGCCTAAAAAAAGTGATTTTTTCATAAAGACTTTCCGTGGAATAAAGTAAAAATATTTTTTGGGCTTTTTCACAATACTGAAGTTTTTAAAAACGTTGAGTATATATTGACTTCTTATCTTCTACAATGTTTGTCACAACTTGTTAGTATACGTAATTGACCTCAATTAAATAGTCTCTCCAAGTTATTTTCTATAGCATTTCCTTTGATTTTAGATACAGCGAGCGATGATGCTATTATTTCAGAAGTTTGCTTAGCCTTTAGCAGAGTTGGAGTGTGTTTATCAAGTAATTGCTCCAACTCACTAAATAAACTTGATTCAACATTGCGCAGTATAAAAGCTGATTCTTTGATAGGCCGCTCAATGTAAGGCATGGTTAATTGTACGATTGGATAACCACCTGCTAAACGAACATAACAGCATAAATCTGGCAAGCGCATGATTTCAGACGGCGGTATCACCGGTTTTTCCCGCTCTATTTTTTGTAGTGATACGCCATCGCGCATGGCGCTAGCTCCGTAAGAGATTCCCTCGCGGGTTTCTTCCAGCGTGGTTTCACCGAGATTTTTCGCTGACCATTGTGCAATATCTGGATCAGGAATGCGAAATAAAAATCGCGTATTAAGCAGCGAAGAAATTTCTCTTCCACCTTCATGTCCATAAGTTTTAGCGAGTTGGGCAATGCTTTGAATACCAATCACAAAACAAGCTCCAAATTTTCGTCCTTCCGCCAACGCCGAAGTTAAATAAGGTAATTGTTGAAGGCTGCTCAACTCATCTAAAATTACCCAAATACGTCGCTTACTGTTTTCCGGCAAACTTAAGATGGCATTTACGGCAATGTCTAGCCACGCTGTGATCAATGGTTTTAATGACTCATGCTTATCACCTAAAGAGCTGATAAAAAGCCACTGCGATGCGCCGTCATCTTGTAACCATTGTCGGATTGAGAAAGGATTTTCTCCTTCTTTGAGATAACATAAACTTTTGAGATAGGTGGCCAACATAGATTTAATCGAAATAGCTGTTTTTTCGGTTTTTTCTGAGATTAGGCTTTCCGCCTCAGTACCTTGTAGTAAAGATTGTAATTCTCCAATCTCTGCCGTTAGCAGGTAACGCAAGAGTGATAATGTAGTGAGATTAGCATCACTACGCATCCGGTAAGCTGCTGCGGCAAAAATAGTCCTAGCAGCATTAATCCAAAAGGGATCCTGCGCATTGGGAGTCATCGGAATTAAAGCAGCCGCTAGATTTTCAAAATCGGTCTTGTCACGACACTCATTCCACAAATTCCAAGCTGCTCCTCGCTCATCTAGGGGATTTAGTAAACTATCGCCGCTAGGTTCATAAAACTGGCTTACCAAAGTACAACTTTTATCATAAATAATTGCACGTTCTCCCCGAGCGCGGATTTGATCGAGCAGCGATTTAATCACTGTAGATTTACCTGAGCCGGTAGTCCCATGCACCATAAAATGTTGCAGTTCAGATAATTGTGGTAGAGGCAGTCTTTCCTTGCCAATAATCAAGCTTGAAGTCACGTGGTGGTGTTGAATAAGTTTTTTAACTTCCGCTACACTACCTAAATAGTCACCTTTGATAGACTTGCGCTGAGTATAGGAATCACCATGCCGCCGCAGCAAAACTAAAGTTGTTATAACAACCAGGATATAAACGCATAAACCTACCCATAAGCTGCGTTGTAGTGCATCTTTCAATTCTTCTACAGCTTGTTGCACAAAAGGAGCAGAGATAATTTGGGCGGAGTAAACGTGCGTGGCTTGACCGTCAGGCAAGATAAATTTTTGTACGTGGTATTTGCCATTGAAAAATATATTGAGCTGAGCATTAAGCCACTGACTTCCAAGATGACGAGTATCAGCCTGGGTAATATAGATAAACCAACCAGCACTGGCTAATAGACCCAAAGGACTTAACCATAGCAGAACTTTGCCCAGCACTTGCCCAATCATGCGCAGATTATGCAAAATAACCTGACCACCACGGGTCGTGTGTTTGAATAGATATTTTTGCATGAGGATTATGTGTTTTGAGGAGCTTATATTTGTGAATAAAACACTAAATTGGACTGCTTTACTTAGGTCTATCATTAAACTTTACTAAAAAACTAAAGTTTTTTTCATGATAATCCTATGGCCTACATTTTTCCAATTGCCGCTTTGTTTTAATGCTCGCGCTCAATAGGAACCCAAGCGCCTGGTTATTCAGGAAGAAAGAATTGATATTCTCTATTCTTGATTGACCAGGAAGGCGGGATGCTTTAGTTAATGCACTGCTTCTGATCTTAAAATTTCGTTTACGTCCTTACTCATGTTACTCACATGTTTGACATGTAAAAACAAACCACCTGACACTTGCATCATTACTCATCATAAAAATCAAATATTCTTGGCGCAAGATCATTTTTTGTTAACCGCTTTCTCTGAAACAGTATTAACTGGATGAGTCATAGTATTGCCCGCAGATATTTTATCAGTGGAAATATTTGACGCTAAACCTGATTTATCAGCTTTCTCGGTTATTTTTTCCTGATTAGATTGATAAGCGGCTATTGGGTTATTGTGCTGTTTCTCGACGCTGAGAGATTGATTGTTCTCCTTAAACTCCTGTGCCACTTTAGCTGGAGTTGACGCTTCTTGTTGATGAAAATGCGCCAGATATTCCTGCGTTTTTGTCTGCACAAACTGATCCGCCATCGCTTGCGCCTGTTGTGGATGGTTAACCATTGTCTGCTCTATCGCACGCATGGACTGTCCGCTGTGCTGCAACTGTCCCATAAACTCCTGTGTTGCATTACTGTCGATAGTTGTCATATTTTCCTCGGCAACACTTGCGACTTCTCTATAAGTTTGTGCTTGTTGAAATTGACTGTTCGCAGATACTTGCTCCTGATGCGCACGCTCTAATGATAATGAAATATTATGCAACAATCGTTCTCCTTGCTCAGTAGAAGCTCGATAACTTCCTTCCGAAACTGCTCGCATCACATTATCCACATTTTGGCTGTAACTGGCGTTATGACTTAATTCTTGTGAAGTGGAATGTGATTTCTGCTCTGCATGAGTACCCGCCCAGCTTTCACTGATACCGCCACTGGCTGATATGGAGGCTTGGACTGGACTAACGCCAGGTAGTCCAGCTCCCACGCTGGCTTGTGCGCCTATTGTTGTAGTATGACCTCTGGAAGCAGTATCGGAATTACTTTTACCATCTGTTACACGATTACTTTGCTGTACCACTTGGCTCAGCGCTTGCGTAGCGCTGGCACTATTACTGGTTACAAATGATTGCCCGTGCGATTGTGAAATTCCTTGTTGTAAACTAAGCTCCAGAACACCTCGCTCGGCCTCTGACATCGCATCGCTATAGGCTTGTTGATGGCTTAGCGCTGCGGAATAAGAACTATCAGCCTGTTGCATTGCAGTGGCGCGAATAGATGAAGCTAACTTAATTGTTGTGCCGAGATTGGAAATGGCGCTTTGATTATTCATGATCGCTGACCCATCGGCTGCCATACTGAGCGTGGATCCACCTGGCATTTGACTGGTAATCATGCCGGAGAAAGTCCGTGCCGTTGTGTCAAAATGATTAGCGGAGGTGTTGTGGGCTTGATGGGTGCTGAAATGTGTATTAGCTAAGCTGAAATTACCGCTTGCAGCTTCTCCAGCGCTGCTGGTAGAACTGGATTGCAAAGATCCACCCACATATTGTGCTGCATGTGCCAGAACTCGATGCATGCCGGCAACGATGCCGGTGACCAGCAGGGGCACGCTGAGAGAAAGGTAACCGGCTAATCCTGACATATCGGCATTGACCTGAGCTAAGCCGGAAAGGGTTGAGAGAGTTAATGCATTGGAGCCACCACTCAATATGGTTGCACCGAGGCTATGGTATTGTGCATAGAAATTTACAAACAAGTTGATGATAGCGTAAAGCGGCGCCCATAGTTGTACCCAAAGTAACGAGTACGCATAATTACGCAGCACCACCAAACCAAATGGAAACAACAGCATCACAAAAACAAACACGAAAGAGCCATACAAAATGCCTTCAAAAATGTTTTTTAATAGGGGCAGCCAATAAGCGGCCATATCACCAATAGTGCGGTTGCCGATACGGTTTTGCTGTTGGGATTTATTGAATGCATAAGACTCGAGGGCAGCAGGTGCTTTACTGCGCGCACCCCAGCCTAAGATGCCGTTTTGCAGGGCATTGGCCATCATGTTTTGCTGCATCAGGCTGGAAGCATCTTCGGATAAGTTAGTGAGGAAGTTGTAGCTGATCGGCAAGTATTGTAATAATTGGGTTTTTGCATTGGCTTGGTTGGGGAATAATCTGGCACCGTAGCGCTCTTCGGCTTGTTCGATGGCTGTTTGCCAATCATGCGCCAAAGAAGCAACGCCATCTTTGCAAGTGACCACAGTATTGTTATACATAAAAGCTCTGGCTGGGGAAGCATTCTGAGTAACGAACTGCCAAATGTTAGAGGTTGTTAACAAGTCTTGCGCAGAGTATTTGTTGAGCAGTAGGTCATAAAATACACATTGGTTGATAAAATCTTGTAGGTTATTTTCAAAGACGGGGTCAGTAATCTGAAAAGTGCTGGCGGCGGTGACTAAGCTAGAAGCCATTACCATGCCAGTTTGACCGTAGCGCAAATCATCAGGGAGGGAAAAATTTTGTTCAGTTAATTGCGTTAAGCTGTCACCTATAACACTGGTGTAACTTGCTAACGCGGCTAGACCCAAGGGCACATTATCGACAGTATAAACTTTACCTTGTGCAACCCGATCGATAATGTTAACGGTAGCCTTGGGAAAGAACACCACGTAAAATGCCAGATAATATAGAGCGAACCAGCGTACTAATACAGTTAAATTGCGTTTATGAATTAAATCCAGCATTGTCCAGACACCAGCCAAACCAATAGCCAGGTGGATCAATGTGCTATAAACGGAATCACTGTTCATGGTAGCGGCGATGGCGTTAAATACTTCGCGCAAGATATCGCCATTACCATAAGTGACAACAGAAAATTCTAGAGCCATATACTTGCCTGCCACCAATAAATATTCTTTGTTGAAAAATAATAAACTCTCTCTATTTTTTTATCTTAAAAAATTTAACGCAATAGGATTTTACAGTTGAATTAGGCAATGTAAATTTATTAAAAATTTAAATTTTAAAGGATCAAAAATGAACAAAAGAAAATCTATACCAGAAAAACTTAAAAGAGAATTAATGCGAGAAGTCGGATGGCGTTGTGCAATACCAACTTGCCGTGCAAACTCACCTTTAGAACATGCGCATATTAATCCAGTCAAAAATAATGGTAAAAATGATTTTTTCAATTTAATAATACTTTGTAAAAATTGCCATGGAAGATTTCATGACAAAAAAGAAAAATATATGACGCTAGAAGAAATGATAAATATTAAAAAAAATCTCATGGTACTGAATCATAGATACAACTCATATGAGAAACGTATTTTGGAATATTTTTTAGATAACCCAGAAGCAGACAAAACTCTACCTCTTTTAGATCGTGATATTGATATTATGTATTTAATCAAAGATGGACTTTTGGTTCACGATGGAAAAACAGGAGCCAATATAATAGGTCTCGCACCGAAAACTTATATCATTACAGAAAAAGGAAAAAATTTTCTTCATGAGTGGAAATCAGCAATTTTTTTAGATAAGAATGATGATTAGTATAAGATTTTCGACATTGTTATTGCTTAAAATGAATAAATTTTTTTAACAAATTATTCTCGCAAATTATCAGCCCATTTTAAAGTATTTGTCAGTTGCGCTGATAATTGACCTGCCAACATTTGTTCAATATTTTGTGTCTGCTCAATCAATTGACTGGCAATGGCGATCTGCGCATATGCGTTTTGTTGAGCAGCGCGAATTCCAGTTCGCGCTTGGCTAATGCTGCTCTCAAATTGCGCCATAATGTTATCTGGATATTGCAGACTTCCTACACTGGTATGCACCACGGATAAATTTTCATCCAAATATTGAAACAGTATGTCAGTCGCTATGACATCAGCATAACTGGTGAGATCTAAGATAGATTTATCACCAGCAAACGCACTTTGCACATTGAGCATTTTATAAATCGGTAAACGGGTCGCTTGCAACAAACCAATTTCTTCTTGAGTCAATGCTGTGTCTGATAAAATTTTATCTGTCATATCATTTAGCAGCTTAGCCACTTGTGTTTGTAAACCTGCATCTTGCGAGATAGAAATAGTTTGAATAGAAGGGTTTAAACAGCCATCACCTGATGTCGTATCACAAGCATAGATTTTCGCAGAGCCGCCATGCAACAATGCTTTCAACAATTGATCATCAGCTGCCAAAGAAGATAATACTTTGAATTGGTTCCCCGTTTTATCGTTACCGCCACCCTGAACAATGATTGTCCCAGACAAGGACATGAATAATTCGGCAAGCTGCACATCACTGCTTAAAAAGCTATTTTGTTGGATAGCTTTCCATGCAATATTGCCATTAGCCAATAACATGCTCTTATAATTGGGGTTGTTACTTGCCCCATTTAGAATGGGAGTCATATCACCACCGGTGCTGCAACCTTCGCGAGCAGCTGCCCAATCAGTAAATATCCCATTGTTAGTGCCGATATCCTGGCAAACTTGTTGCTGGGCTACATGGGTCTTCGGCCAAGCTGCACCGACTAGACCTGCGGCAGTTTCGCAAGAGTTAATGTTGGCGCGATTGATGTCATTAGACAGCGTATTGATGTATTTCATCACATTGGCAATTTCGGGGGTTGTACTCTCTAGCGCTAAATTAAATGCGTACCCAAGTGAATTGTTGATGATATTTTGCATGGCATCGACCAGTTGCTTAGAATTTACATATGAAAATCCACCGGTAAATAGATCAATCCCCCCGCAACCGGAACGAAAGCTGGGTAAATCCACCTGAACTATTTGCACATCTCGCACGCTATCCCGCGCAAATAGACTGCCGCCGCTGTAATAACCGGCTTCCTGACTATGGTAAGCATTGGGTGCTGTTTCATTATTGGAAAAACCCATACCATTAAAGAAGTTATTTAAATCTGAATTAATGCTGGCAAAGGCTGGTGCTATTACGATCCACATGGAAAATAAGACTATTACTTTTCTCATGGACTCACTCCTGATTTTTGCCAATTTTGTGCAATATGCAATATGCGTTGGCGCAATTCATCTTCGGTCATCAAACCATAACCCACAGGTACGGCTTGATGCGTATAGGGATCAACCGTGAACAACGCCGGTTCCTCAGTGACATTGAAGTGAGCTGCCTGACCTTGATCGATTCGAGAGGCAGGAAAGCTAGGCAGTGCAATCCCATCGGTGGTAATCGGAACCACTGTAATGCTATAGCGTTGAGAAAAATCTTTCACAATGGGTGCGAAGCGTTGGCAATAGGGACAAGTGCTGCGGTAGAAAAAGAATAAGCCGCTATGTTGAGCTAATTGCTGGATTGCAGTGGTTTCATCCTGTTGCTGTTGATCGAGGTAGATTTGTTTGGCGACATTATTAGTGGGATGTTTCAAAGAGTAATCGAGTTGCGGATAGCTTAGTAATACTGCTTGCCAAGTTTGGGCAAATTGGCTGGCTTGTGAGCTGATCTGATTTTGCAAGGTGATATAGTTACGTACATTGTCTGGGGTGGGGTCTAAAATCGCTTGGTCTAGTGAATATTTGACTTGCCGCTGCCATGTTTCCATAATTTGGACAGGATCCATAGGTGCTGAGGGAGTTTGATTTGCCCTTGGATCCTGGTACCAGTGCCAGCCAACTGCATGTTGTTCCCAGAAGTCATCTGCAAGGACAGTAGAACAAAAACAAGAGAATAACATCAGAGTTAAAACCCATAGTTTCATGAACCATTTTCTCGCAATTTTTGTAATAAGGTCTGTGCAATGGCGATGTTATCGCCTCGCTGAGCTATGGTTTGCAGCGCATATTCCAAATTCACATTGCCATACACTATGTCATAGGGATAAATGCAGCTTTGATCTGGTGAACAGGAGGTAGAAGTATCGCGCACCACCACTGCAGGAACCTGGTTAATTTGATACTGATCAAACAAGTGTGGATCTAAAATAACCCACCCAGAGTGTTCTGTAAGCAATCCATGAATCTGTGTCTGTGTTTGTTGGAAAGATTGATTAACTAAGCCGCGTATTATCAAAGGTGCTTGTATTTTTTCTGCTTGATTGAACCATTGTGTTAAACTGGCAGGTGGCATTGAAAATGATACAAAAATCAATACTGCATTTTTGCTCATTTTAGATTCAGTCACTTGGCTAGCCTCAGTTTTGGCAAAACTATTATCTGCAACCATGAAAAAACTTAACACAAAGATGGTACGAATTATAGTAAACATATAAATCTCTAAAGGCTATTTGTAATCCACTTGAAACTATTATTCTAATAAATATTTCTTACTCAATTAAATTAAAGGACTCTTATGAAAAATTTAAATCAATTTAATAGCTATAATTGGCAAGGATTGTTTTTTTATACCGATGAATCTCTTAAATTTAATGGAAAGCTGATTTATCAACCAGAAGATGGCTTCTATTTGGAATTTTTTCTCGAAACAAGTCAAAAAATCAAGCCGACTGGATGTTTACATGGGGTTTTAGAAAATGGACAGAAATGCACTCTTTTCGGCAATTTCAATATGAATCTAACAGGCATGAACATAAACATCTTTACTTATAGGGAAAGGGTTAATTTTGGAATATTCGGAAAGCATGTGCATCAGAATCAATTATTTTGCGGTATCATTGCCGATTTTACATTTTTCCAAGAATTTTGTTGCCCAAAAGGTTTGAGAAAAAATGTAAAAAAAGCTGAATTAAAAGATAAAAAGCTATTCCACAATAAAGACATTGAAATTTCAATAATAAATTACGAATACTATGAGTGGCTTAACCAGGATTTTGTTGATAGATTTAACACTAGCGATCAAGATATTTTTGATAAAATACAAGATTTCTTTAATGCTTTAAAAGTAAGCCACGGAAATTATAATATTGCATTCAGAACTGATGTGAAATCGATGCTTAGAATCTTAGCAACAAATAAAAAAAATATTAATGAATTGTTTCTGATAATAAAGTCTTTGTATGAATTTCTGTCTTTTTTGCTTTATCTTCCTGTTCGTCCCATTGAGATGCGTATAATAATCGAAACCAAAGATAAGACCAGAGAAGATCAGCAGTTGCCAATGCTAATTGGGTTTACGGATTTTAGGAACGGAATTTTAGAGTTATCTAAATCCGAAATTGTTCATCAGCATTTAATCATAACTCCATTTACTGTAGATATGAAAACTATTTTAACAACTTGGATGAAAAAATATTTTGATCAGTATAATACTTTTATTCAAAAGATTGCAAATTATACAGGCTTTTCTCCTTTCTATGAATATGAAGTTAGATCTGAATATGTTTTCTTGACGGCTATTTTGGAAGAAATATATCATAATACCAAAGATAGGAATAAAAAATATAATTACGAAAATAGATATAGTTATGCAATTGATTTATATAGCGGAGCTGCTCTTCAAAAAACCTTAAAAAATCTTCTTAAAATTGATAAAGAAAATATTACATTAGGTAAAGCTATTGGTAATTTAAGAAATGAAATAGCACATGCGGGCAAACCCAAAAATCACATGTTGAAACTCTCTTCACTAGAACTTTTTGATATTTGCAAATGTCTTGATATTATTATAACTGCTTACATTTATAAAGACTTAGGAATACCAAGTAAAGTAATAGAATCTTTTAAGGAAAAAGAAATCAGTAAAATTTAGCGTATACTTTAAAGATTATTTGTATGATATTTAAAGTATACGTTCATTATTTAAAATGAGCAGCAATTCCTCTTACGCCATATTAAATAACCATAATTTTCAGCGATGGTAGGTGGTTCTAATGTTGCACCCCAAGTCATTGTGGTACGCCCGAATGGCTGACAACCCGTGCTGGAGATGGTAGGTGTTGGATTCACCATCTGATAACGATATCTTGATTTTGGCATAATCGGCTTTATGCTAGAGCTACATAAATTTGAGGCACTGCTGTCCGAAACTTGTCCCATGCGATGCAGTTTAAACGCCAAGCGTTCGCTGAGTAATACACTGGCTTGCACGCCACCAATATGCTCACCCACATGTCCCGTGAGCGGATACATTGCTCCCTGCGCTCCAGCACACCAAAATAGCTGGTCATTAGGTAAGCCAGCACTGGCAGCAAGTGCATCTTCACTACAGGCCATTTGTGAAGTGAGATTCGCAAATTGTGTGGTTTCGGGATATAGCGTTAAGGCTAACGTATCATCTTCCCAGGTGGGATCCAGTTCACTTAAGTAGGTCAGTGAGAAGTCTCCACCTTCCCGACAGGCACTGCTGAATTCATTGAGTATTTGCATGACTGGAAAGTTATACCAATGCACATAGAAGAAGCTGGTATTTTCATTGACGTTGTCGACCGCGACTGCGCCATCGTTGGGGCTGCTGCTGATTCGTATACCGCCTAAATTCACTAGGCAATAAGGTGAGCGAGTTACATCTACTAGCGCCATTGGTTCCCAGTAACCTAATGAGGTGCCAACCTGCGGAATGAGGTTACCAGGGCAGATACAAACAGGTGAACCTGGATTCGGAGTATCGGGATTATGGCCTGATACAACCGTCGTAGAGCCGATAGTGATAGGCAACAAGCAATCCCAGCAGATATCTGTGACGGGATTGACCAAGCGTCCAGTGCATGGTGTGGTGCTTGCCGAACTGGAGGACACTGCCACCAACAAAGTCACTAATACACCTATCCATTTCCAGCTCATAACTTAACCTCGGTAATCTTTAATTGCTTACCTTCTTGAACAACCAAGGCGGGTATATGGGTGATATTCAATCGCGAAATCAAATGCCCACCTTGATCGAAGTACACGCGTTTTTGAAAATGTTGCATCTGCTCTTTAACTGAGCCATTCACAAGAATCAGCTTGGTTTTACCTTGGTATTCTTGATCCATTTGCTGTACCCATGCTACTTGCTGCGGATTGTCGCCATCATAAAAAATCAAGGCATAAGTCCAGGTCAATATATCTAGGGGGTTAAATTGAGAGCCGTTGGCAGCAATTAAGCGGTTGTTGGTATCGCGAATATCGTAGGGAACAATCAGTGTGGGATCATAAAACCAGGTGCGAGTTTCGAGCGTTGGGGTTAATCCATCTACTGGGGTTGGCCGATCAGCATAATTTTGCAGGTTTGCCGTTTGTTGCGCTTGCCATTTTGCCCATTCACCGCTTTGGACTTTTTGCTGCATTTCCTGTTGAATCGTTTGCAGAAAATCTTGTTCTTGAATGGGATAGGTCTGTCCGATAACACCGATATTTTTAGCTGATGCAGTAAACGTTAGGCATGACAACATTAGCCAAACAATGCACTGCTGGGTATTGAACATAAACTTTGCTCGATATCAGAGATTTTAAAAATTACGATTAGCTGGTGGGAGCTTTGCTTTTAAACGTGATTCTATTTCGAGGCTCACATCTTTTGTGCCGGCAATAACGGCTTCTTTTGGCAATAAAATAACCTGCTTTTGACGAGCAAAAGTATGTAGGGTGTTTTCTAAAGTGTTACCAAATGCTTGTACTTGCTTTTGCATTTTTTCGGGAGGCAATTTAACGGCTGTTTCGCTTTTGATGAATCGATTAATCATACCACTAACATCGACTGTGACGATGGGTTTGGCGGGCACCTCAAGATGAAAGAAAATAAACAAGATAGCAGCACCCAGCATGCCGATTAATAATTGGGTGATAAAATCAAGTGTCTTGGCTTTGTTCCGTTGAAGAATAGTTAACATAATGGCAAATACTCCTTTGTGTTATGAGAGTCAGGGTTTTTTAAATTTAAGCTCGGCCACTTTGGCGATAGCGTCTTTCAAAGATAAGCCTTGTGCTTGTAGCTGTTTCACCGCTTCAAACTCTTCACCTTTAGAAGAATAGAGAATGCGTGAATAGGGATCGAAAATAATGCGATGCAAAGATAGCCCTTGTGGGCTTTTGATGATGCATTCGGAATAATCGTCTGTTTTTTTCAAATCTTTAAACAGACGTTCAGTATAAGCATCCATATTGAGCCGTTTAGAAGCTTTTAATTGATCGATCGCTTCAGATTTTTGTCCGAGAATCAGGTTATAGTCAGAATTTTCATAGGCAGCGATGGCGGTAGCATTTTTGAAGTAATCATTAATGGATTGGGTGATGGTGACAAAATTAGCGTTATAACGTCGTGCCCTGCGGTAGCCGGTTTCGATAAATTTGGCTGCACCTTCGTTATCGCCATCGAGCAAATCCCAGGCTTCATCTATAACACAGGATTTAGTTTGCGTGCGCGTGCCTAAGTACATGCGCTCGGAAATTTGATACATCAGCACCAATAACACAATTTTCTGCAAGTCTTTTTTAGCTTTCAGCTCTTCTAATTCTAAAACCACGAAGGGATTGTCAAAATTCAGCGTGCAGCGACCTTCAAAATATTTGCCATACATGCCATCTTGCGTGTAGGTGTAAAGCAAATGACCTAAACGTTCGCAAGTTTCATTTTGTTGCTGAGATAACCAATTGGAAACCTGCGTGATGCTGGCCTGATTACCATATTCCGTCCAGGCTGCTTTTAAAGCTTTTTCCAGGTAAGTCATTTCTTCGTCGGTAACGTTACCATTAGGTCTTGCCATTGCAGCTAACAGGGGTTTTAAAATTTCGAGTGAATCATCGAAGTACTTAATGAAAGTAAAGGGATTTAAAGAAATCTGACTGTCGGTCTTGAACTCAATAAACTCGCCACCCAGCATATGGCAGGTCTTTTCATAAGAGCGGCCAACATCGATTACCCAGACTCTGCCACCTGAACCTAATAACGCGACAATATATTCTTGCGTCAGGACAGATTTACCGCTACCTGATTTGGCTGCAATGGCTACATTGTAATTACCATCGGGATTATCAAATGGGTTCCAAATAGCAATTTGCCCACGTCGGCCTGGCAGTAATAAACTTGGACGTTGCATGCCTTTCCATTCGCCTTGCAGGGGTAATAAATTAGCCGCAGCGAAGGCATTCAAGGTGCGTAATCGGCCAAATAGCCGTAAGTCATCGTACAATCCTTCAGTGACCATCATGGGTAACATGGCTAGCCATGACTGCAATTGCAAAAAAGCTTCTTTGCGCAATTTCCAGCCGTTGGCGCGGTATAAATCACGCACTTTGCGCTCAGCGCTGGTGGCATAATTGGGTTGCGCATAGATGACGACTTGATAAAACACTTTAACCAATCGGTCGCCTTCAGCTAAACGATCACGTACAAATGCCCAATCGTGATGCTCTTGGCGAATCGTGGGTTTAAATTTGGCTAAGGGACTTCTGGCAGTAGAATCTTTATTAAGAAAATTCATCTGGGCACGGGCGCTGGATTTCTCCTGATCTAGTGGGCGCACATGCAAGCTAATCAAAAAGGGACAGGGAATTTGTAATGCGTTGTTGAATAATTGCCCTAGATTTTCACTCATTAACCATTGTGTCATGGTTTGCGGAAAATCTCGCACAGTAAAACAGCGGATATCCCAATTCTCTTGTTCGGAGTTTAATTTTAATTGATTAGGGTGTACTGTCAGCTGATATTCTGGATCGGTCATTTGCAATGACAGTGCATCCAATTCATGCCAAGGTTGATGTGCGGCGTAACAAGTAGAGGAAGGATTTAATAAATCTGTCATTAAACTCAGAAAGTTTTCAATGGGAATATTGCGGCTTGCCATTTGTAAGGAGCGTAATGAACTGGTGATATCATCGCGTACTTGAGACAACTCTTCTATATTTGTTTGGTTTTTGTGGGGCATGGATACTACGAGGTAGAGTTTAAAATCGCGTAAAATAAAATTACCGTCAGCGGCTAAAGATTGCAAAGTACCATTTTTTAAAAACTCGGCGCGCTTTTGTGCCAGCCATGAAAAAATCCCACTGTGTTGAGAGCGCTCGATGGCAAATGCATCAATACTGTCACCGACTTTATCTGAAGCCCACAACAGGCACTGCAGATCAGCTGAAGTGGGCAAAACATCAGTTAACAAGCTAGCTAGAATCTGTACGGTTTGTTCGTTAGCACCAGTCAGTGGTGACACTTCCAGCATAAATCCCTGACTCTTTTTGTTATAAAACAATTGGGTGTCGGGATCGTAGGTTTCATAAGGCAATAAACTGGATAGCGGGTATTGATCAAAGAAGTCACCAAGAATTTGTGACGAGGGTGTTTTTTTGCTGACGCCGAATTGCATGGATTCACCTAAGCAATTTGAAATGATCTCGCCCCAGCGCGAGAAATTAAACCAGTTTTTCATGTGGAATCTCGAAATGTAAAAAAGTAATTTATCTTAGGAATTATCAGTAGCTAAAACAGGATTGTTGACCCAACGCCCTGGTTTAACC
Organism: Gammaproteobacteria bacterium; assembly: GCA_035546635.1. Classification (NCBI taxonomy): domain Bacteria; kingdom Pseudomonadati; phylum Pseudomonadota; class Gammaproteobacteria; species Gammaproteobacteria bacterium. The sequence goes on along the minus strand of DASZWJ010000042.1, from coordinate 14,033 downwards.
ACACTGTACAAAGCACCTGGCTGATGATAGTTACCGTCTTGGTCTTGATAAGGCGCTACCCAAATGCGCATCACGGTTTCTGGATAACGCATCCCAACAAAGTTGGCAAAAGCTGTGGGCAAGTTGGCAGATAACACCGATTGACTGGGTACAGTTGTTAAAGCGTTTGAATTGCCCGTAGATTTAGCTCCTATTTTTCCCTGGTCAATCATGGTGTTCACCTGATCTAAGCTGTTACATTGCACACCAGGTTGTAGAGGGCAGCTAAAATTAGAATTAAGGCCGGTGCATCCGGTTAAAAATAAAAACAATAAGCTGACGTAAAAAAACGGTGGTTTTCTGATAAGTGATAGCATGGTCATGAGGATTTCCTAAGAATTAGCTGATTGGGTAGTTTGAGATTTGAGCATTTCAATTTGTTGTGGTGTTAGGGGTAGTGTTTGCGGCGGTGGGGTTGACAGTGATGCTGAAGAACCAGTACTGGTGGTAGTTGTCATAGCAAAAGGTGGTACAGTCACTTCCGTTTTATCATCATGCTTTTGTCCATCTAAATAAAAACCTTCTAAAAATACGATATCGACTACAGTGCCTGCACTGAGCTGAATCACTGGATGGTATTGATCCGCACGACGAATGTTGTAATCGGCTAATTTATCCATTGCATTGCTTGCACCCTGTGCTGCGCCGTATTTAAAAATATCACTATTGTTAACCGTGGTTGTGGAACCATAGGGATTTAAGGCAGTGGATGTGTATTGTTGCGCAATACCGCTTGATAACCCAGATAAGCTGCCGGCGATAAAAGCGCGCTTAAGTAGAGCACCTTCACGCCACAATGGCATACCGCGGACGCCGTTTTTACCTTCGGGTCCAAACACGGTGCCTGCTACTGGCATGTCGATAATTTGTCCTTTGGGGCTGACACAGCTTAAGCGTTCCAAACGCATTTGGCCGCGTTCGGAAGAGATATCGCCAATAACAGCTGCAGTGGCAACACAATCTTTGAGATGGCTTTTATGGTGGTTGGGTAAGGTGCCTGGATCGATAATGCGGAACAATGTCGGAGTGGGATTGCTCTGACTGCTGACACCGGCAGAAGCATCTGCGCCACCGATCATAACGGCGCGTACAAACGTACCTGACGGCACATAGGTATCTGGATTTCTGGAAGGGATGGCAGAAGTCTTCAGGCTGAGATTTTGCGGGGTTAATTGCAAAACATCTTCGCTGATGCCAGTGCCATCATTCATGCCATCTATACTAGTGCCAGGTGCGGATGGGAATTCCCCGCCACTAGCAACACCGCTGGGTTTATTTTTGTTAAGAGTTTGTTGCAGCTGATTGACTTGATTTTGCAAGGCTTCGACTTGTTTGTTCTCGTTTTGGCTGCTTTGTGCTTGTTTCTCTTTATCTTGGCTTAGCAATTGCAGTTGTTGTTGTAGAGTTTCTGTAGTTTTTTGTTGTTTAGCGAGTGCGTTTTGTGTGCGCTCTACCCAAATACTGTTCTCATTAACATGGCTTAAAGGACTGGTGAAATCAGTCGAGGTTTCCGGTTTTTTAACGGCTTTGTTATTTGAACTGCTCTGCGAGAGTAATAAAGATCCAGCCCAAAACAAAGCAACGGCAGCAATACCCGCAATCATCAAATTCCTTTGCTGCTTCTTTTTCACTTCGCTGTTTTTAGTAACGCTGGTTTTATCATTGGGTTTATCCATGATGTGTCACCTTATAGAGTAACGTTTGCCCTTGTGCAGGAATCTGATCGTTTTGCAGCGCAATGGCGCGATCACCTGAGCGGTAAAATAATAATTCGTTTAACGAGACGAGTTGGTGTGAGCGATTTTTAATGCGATACACAGTGCCTTGTAGTTCTGAACCTTCAAACACAGCCAAGACGCTAATATTCAGCTGTTTGTTCCAACGCTGCACATTGGAGTGCACTAGGTTCATGGCATATTCGTCAGAGCCTGTGCCGTTGACCATGAGGCGCATCAAATTGGATAGCTGTGTTTCGTAAGGTGAGTCTGTCTCTTGGGATGAGGGTGAAGGACTGGTTGGTTTAGGTTGTAATACCAAAAATCCTGCTGCAGCGCTGGTAGGTGTTAACTGCAACACATAACTGTGGTTTTGCTCGGTGGCGATAAAAATATAAAAGGATTTATGTTGGTAAGCTTCACTGGGTTTGATGAAAATCGCACCTAAACTATTATCGTTTTTATACGTATAAGCGCCTTCTACACCGCGGATTGAGCTGATGCGATCACCGGCTACTGAAATACGCGTAGGTTCCAGAGCAGAAATATTGGCTTTAACGGTGGTATTGTCATTGACGCGAACAGTATGGGCACCAGCAAATAACGGTGCTATTAATAGTAGAATGATGGTGAGTTTATGCATGCGGTTTATCCTCTGGTTGCTCTTGAAATGATTGCAATCGTAATTGCCCATTGAGATAGCGGTAACTTACCTGGTATGTGATATGGGCAGGGGCAAGTGGCGCATTGCCAATGGTAGAAACCAGATCACCAGTGATATGCGCGGTGAGATTGGGTGCATCTACTGAGATATGAGTGGGGTAAAAAGCTAGGCTTACGTGGCTTTTGTTTAAATGGTCGGCCTCGGCTACGAGTTCATTTTTGAATTCACCATAATAAGAAGCATCGGTATAACGCAGCAGGGTTTCACGCTGGTATTCAGCGCTGGTGGGTGTCACAGTGAGACGCAGCTGTGCCAGAAAAGCAGTCATTTCAGTGAGGTATTCAGGAGAAACTTGGTTATTGTCTACCCAGAAAGAGCGGTGCACGACGGGTGGGGTAATAATAATCCGTTCACGTCCAATTAGGCGCAGCACCATTGCAGATAGCAAAATGCACAACAATAGTAACCCAACTGATAAAACCAGGTAGCCATTGCGTCGTGCGATCAATTCTTGCAGGCGGGATTGTTGTATGGCGGTTTTCATAGCTTAACCTAGAAGTTCACGTTGATACGAAGGTGGGGTGGCTTTGAAGCGAAATAGACTGGGTAAATACCAGTACAGTAAGTTGTATAGAAAATAGTGCCCTTGTTCGCCTTTGATGCGTTTTAGACCCCAGAGCAGGCCGGTGCCGATCCCTAAACCTATCAAGGGGCTATTCAAAAAAATCATGCCAATGAGAAAAGGCATCACCAGCAGAATAAACTCATCGATTGTCCATAAAATCAGTTTGAAAGGTTCATCTAAGTGCTGAGGAATGTGGTAGCGATCGTTCATGATGTTTGCCCCGCAATATGCAGGAAAATATCAATAAATACCGCAACCGAGATAATACCGATAAAAGCAATCATATTGCGGGATTTGATAAACATGACGATGGCAATAATGGCCTCACCAATATATAGATAGACTTTGCCGGTGCCGTTAAAAGTCGACCAAAAGTTTGAATCAGTTCCCTTCAGTATGTCGACACCATCAGCAAAGGCATTGAGGTAGCAGCCGAAAAATAATCCTAAGGCGAGTAAAATTTTTAACAATACCTGCCAGCGTGGATCTGCCAGGCGGTGCCAAAATGATGGGTATAATGATTTCATAGAAATTTCCTCGAAGTAGATAAATTGCAACGAACTAGCAGAAGTTAGATTTCATCTTCCTCAGCATCAAATGGATCATCTTCTGCTGGGGTGTCTTTGTTGGTAGTTTTACCGTAAAGACTGGGACATATATGCTCCAGTTTCCAAACAGCAGCTTTCCAATTTTTAGTCGCGGCGTGATTTATTTTGACTAATAGCGAGATGATTAATTCAGCTTTGGCTTTTTCAATCTGTTGCCAGAAGCTTACGAGCTTGCCGTGTTTTTCAAATTTACTTTGGTCAATCCAGCGCTTGAGCGTGCGACGACTGATGCCTGCGTATTTGGCTGCCTGTTCTAATGAGGCGCCAACACGAAAGGCTTCATAAATGCGTGTTTTCATGTCTTCAGTGGGTGCAATGGGCGGTCTGGTCATCAGGAGAAACTCCAAATTCAGCCTCTGATTATGAATTGCTGAAAATCTCAATTTGTAATGTATTATTTTTACTAAGGTTTTTTTGGTTGGACGGGGCAAAATGGGCAAAACGTTTAGGAGTTATTGCAGGGACTCTAATGCTGCAAAGCTTTGTTTATCTTGTTCGCGTATGGCTTCGCCTTTGGTTTGCTGTTGCCAACGGCGGATGATGACATCTACATAATTTGGCTGGATTTCCATTAGAAATGCTTGTCGTTGATTGTTGTGACAAGCCATTAACGTAGAACCAGAACCACCAAACAGATCTAAGACGCGATCACCTGGCAAGCTGGAGTTGTATAAAGCTTGTTGAATTAAAGCAACGGGTTTCATGGTCGGATGTAAATCGCTTTTCACTGGCCGATCAAAGCACCACAAAGTGCTTTGCTTACTATCGCCATACCAAACATCTTTTTGACCGATACGATGACAATAAAGAATAGGCTCGTGTTGGGTTTTATAGCGGGAATAGTTGAAAACAAAATGCTGTTTTGCCCAGACCAAAACTGCCCTGACGCAATAATCAGCGCCGGTGAGTGCAGATTGGATTAGCGGCAAATACTGATCTGAATGGCATAAATATAAAGAGGCGTCAGGCTCGGAATAAGTAGCCATATTCGTGAGGGCTGCTTGCAGTAATTGGGTATAAACTTCAATAGGTAAGTTATCGTTATATATATTGCGTCGGGTTTTGCCTTTTCTTCGGTTTTTTATTCCGCCTTTATAATCCACATTATAGGGAGGATCAGTAAAAACAAGGTTGGCTTTTTGCCCAGCCATTAACTGCGCAACTTCTTCTGGAATGCTGGCATCGCCACACATGACACGATGTGAACCCAGTAGCCAGATATCGCCCCGTTGACTGATAGTTTCTTCAGTAATGGCTGCCACACTATCGGGATCGATCATGGTTTCGGTCAGATCGCTTAATAACTGACTCAATTCAGTTTCACGAAATCCGGTGAGTGATAAATCTGCATCTAACTTCTGGAGTTCAGCTAGTTCGGCACTTAAAAATTTGGCATCCCATCGGGATTCATCAGCTAAGCGGTTATCGGCTAGACGGTAGCTACGTACTTGTGTTTCAGTCAAATCAGCGGCGCAGCATATTGGTACCTTATCCATGCCGAGTTTTTGTGCTGCCTGCCAGCGTGCATGACCAACAATGATGATATTGTCTTTATCCACGACAATGGGTTGTTGCCAGCCATATTCAGATAAGCTCTGGGTTAATTTTTCGACGGTGGCGGTATTTTTACGGGGGTTGTTTTCGTAGGGGCGGATTTGATCTGGAGATACCTAGTTGATTTGCATGGGGTCACCTCAAATTGCGGGCATTAAAAAACCCACCGAGCTATTAATGAAGCTGGGTGGGTTGAGGGAGTTTAGATATAAAAAAACCTGCATGGTCAGGTTTTAGTTACAACTATTACATGATAGAGAATTTATAGCATGTTTGGTTTTACAAAGTCAAGAGCCCGAATTGCATTTGCCCGAATTGCATTTGCCCGAATTGCATCTGCCCGAATTGCATCATGCCCGAATTGCAGAGCCCAATACAACCTGGCTGTGCGGAGCCATCGCAATAATAAAGATCATAAAAATACCTGCTGCATTACAAGATTAAATTAATTACTATTTATGGGTGTTTCAACCATTCATTCATGGGCACTAATATTAAGGGGTTTAACATGAAAATTGCCGCTTTGGAAACCATTAAATTGAAAATTCCCTTAAATAAGCCAATGCGTACGCGCCATATCAATCTTGAACAAGCATTTTGTCTATTATTAATTTTAAAAACAGATGAAGGTTTGGAAGGTCAAGGATTAATAAGAACAGTGAGTTTATCTGATGTTCAATTAGTTGAGAATTTTATTAAAATATTCTTTGCTCCAAATTTGCTTGAAAAAGAATTTACCACGCCTGAGAAATTATGGTTAAGCTTGTGGTTAAACAAACGCAATCACTTGCAATCGAGTTATGGACTTTATGCTCTGGCGGCAATAGATATTGCATTATGGGATCTATTGGGAAAAGCAGCGCAAAAACCCTTACATCAATTGCTTAATATCGAAGAAAAACATATCCCTGTCTATGGCAATGGTGGCTGGCTTATTGATACCAATAAAGAAATGGTGACTGATATTGTTTGGTATTTAGATAGAGGCTGTAAGTATTTTAAAATGCGTATTGGTTCTGATAATGACTTGACCCGTATTCAATTTTTACGCCAAACATTTGGATCAGAGCTGGAATTAATAGTGGATGCCAACCAGTTTTATGATTTTGCATCAGCTGTAGAAATGAGTAAAATTCTTGCTGAATACGATGTGCTTTGGTTTGAGGAACCTCTATACAGCGCCAGCATCACTGAGCTGTCACATCTGGCGGAATTAAGTTCAATTCCTATTGCTACAGGGGAGAATATGAATTCTCATTGGCAAATAAAAGATGCTTGTGAGCTTAAAGCTGCACAAATTCTTCAACCTGATGTGATATATCAAGGTGGGATTACGGAATTTGTACGGAGTGCTGAGATAATCAATGACTATGGATTGAAGCTAGGAGCACATTTATTTCATGAGCTATCACTCAGTCTTGCAGGTTTAGCTAATCAACATTATGTCGAGCATATTGATTTTTTTCCAGATGATTTTTTTAATAACGATTTTACTATTACAAATGGAAAAATCGTACTGCCGGAAACTCCGGGTCATGGAGTCACTATTTCTGATAGAAGTATTCAAAAATATCAATTTTTTTGATTGTAACTATAGTTGAAAAGATATTTAAAATATTTCAGTAAAATCAAATCTACCAATGGCATGGCAGTGGAAATCTATGGATTTTTTGGCCAGTGTGCTAATTTCTGAAAATGTTATCATTATGTTTATGATGGCTCATAGATACCATCACTACTTTTTTTCTCATAAGTACAATCATACAAGTATTGGTCGTGAAGCTCTTTAGCGGCTATAAAATTATCTGCTTCGAGGTAGTATACTACTTGCTGCTGTATTGGCTGTGGTAAATCAATTAACATGGTATTGAGGCTCTAAGTTTAATTAATATTAGGATCATAGTATTTTGCTTTTTGCTTCCGTCCTTGGTCTCCCTCCCTGGAGAAACGATGGGTTATTCAATGAAACTATTAAAACATAAGCTAAAGATGGAAAATGTAGTCCATTAGCTGTTTGTATAAAAAAAATACAATTCTTGGGGCGCGGCAACCTAGCAGAACAGAAGAATATTAAAATATAGTATTTTTTTATATTTTAATATAAATTTTAGCAGAAATTAGCGCCTAGTATGAAAAACTCAGCCTATATTAAACTCCGACATTCCTAAGGATATCTTGCTCATGTCAAAACAGCACAACATCAGCCCTCTTGGACAAGAGGTAGTTAATTTCAAAACACGATTTTATCCTTGGATAGTTTGTTTATCTGTTGCTTTATTCTTTTTTTATCAGTTCCTAGATATGAGCTCTTTTAATACTTTAGGGACGGAGATAATGCACTCATTTAGACTTAGCACCACCCAGTTGGGACAGCTATCCGCTTTCTATATGTATGGTCTTGCTATTTTTTTTATTCCAGCCGGTATATTGCTCGACCATTTTTCTGTAAGAAAACTATTATTGGGCGCCATCATAGTTGCCACAGCTGGAATATTATTATTTTCTCAAGCCCAAATATTATGGGTGGCAATCATTGGACGCTTTCTATCAGGAACAATGCATAGCCTAGCATTTTTAGGCTGCTGTCGAGTAGCGGCGCGTTGGTTGCCTAATCGTATGGCATTAGCTTTAGGCTGCATGGTTACTGTGGGTTTGTTGGGAGGAATAGTAGCTCAAGCGCCGTTAGTATTATTGGTTGATTATATGAACTGGCGCAGCATATTTCTGATTTTAGGTGCATTAGGAATTCTAATCTGGGTGGTGATGTTGATTTTCCTGAAAGATCCTCCTAAAGATATTAAGGCTACATGGGTTAATTCAGATATATTTACAATATTGAACAATGTGAAGCAAGTGATGAAGTTAACTCAAAACTGGATTCCAGCGTTTTACACATGCCTGCTTAATCTTCCAATCATGATATTGGGAGCATTGTGGGGTATCGTTTATTTGACGCAAGAACACCATTTAACTTCGTTACAGGCTGCTGAAATTACCAGCATGATTTATGTGGGTACTATTATAGGTTCGCCAATCTTTGGGTTTTGGTCAGATAAGATTCAGCGAAGAAAGCTACCTATGTTAATCGCAGCTATTTTTTCATTAGCCTTGATTCTTATTGTATTCTTCAATCGGCAATTATCAGAAACAGCTCTCAGTATGCTATTTTTTCTAATTGGATTCTTTACGAGCGCCCAATCACTTACTTATCCGCTCATCGTAGAGAATAATCCACCGATTCTCTCTTCTACTGCACTGGGATTTGCGTCAATTATCATTATGGGGGTTGGGGGACTTTTTCAGCCACTATTTGGATGGTTGCTGAAAAATACAACTAGCCAGCTGGGATCTTACTTTACAAGCAACCAACTGGCTTTTTCATTACTTCCGTTAGCTTTTGTCTGTTGTATATTTTTAGCTTGTCTTATAAGAGAGCAACGCGCTAAATCTTAAGCAGACATTAACATTTTACTTTCATGTGTTTCCTGAATCTGTAAAGCAACTGGCTGCACTATGCTTAATAATTCCTTAACGAATCGAAGATTTTCTTTAACTTCTGCGATGCTTCTATGACCCACAATGCAAGAAGCTACCCCTGCCTGATTTAAGATGAATTGTAAGGCAGCATGGCGTAAGTTTTCAGGCGAACCATACTCATCTAACAGGGCATTAACGCGCAGTAATTGTTGTTGTATTTTGTTTTTATTTAGCTTCAAGTTCCATTGCCAGTAATCATCTTCAGCAGGTAATTCGCCTAAATTGCGATATTTGCCTGTAAGGTAGCCACGTTTAAAAGGGCCGCCTGCTAAAACGCCAACGCCATGCAATCGAGCTTGTTCAATTGCGCTAGCGCATTCCTGATCTAAGAGATTATATTGCAACATAATCACATCAATTTGTTGCTGAATTGCATGGAGTGTATGTTCTGGCTCTGCCTCAAAACTATAACCAATCATGCGGATATGTCCTAGTGCTTGCAGTGTTTGCAACACACTGATGGCTTTTTGAGATTTTACTTCTTGAAGAGAAGGGGCATGGATTAAACAGATATCAACATAGTCAGTTTGTAGACGACGTAATGATTGTTGAAATTGTTCTACAAGACGTTTGGGATTATAATCATGTCTGTGGCTATATTCATCAAATTGTCCTAGCTTAAGGCAATAAATAACTCTGTCTCTTTGTTTAGCGAATGCTTTACCTAGAATTTCCTGCGATTTACTTTGTAAATATCCTTGTGTATCTAGATATTGACCATACACTACGGCTACATCGTAGACATTAACTCCTAAATCATGAGCCTCCTGTAATAAACGAACACTGTCAGTATTAGCTGGCAATGCCCAGCGCTGATTACCTAATTGCCATGTTCCAAAGCCAAGCAAACTGGTGTCGAAGCCCGTATACCCTAATTTTCTATATAACATGTTGTTGCTCCAAATTTATGAGAAATATTTTACTTTTAGATTGGCTAAGTATAAGATATTTTTTGTCCCAATACAAAAATTCCCATTTTCTCATATGAATAGCTCCCCTAAAAAAAATCTACCATTACCCCAAAATAATCTCAATGAACAAATGCAATATTGGGATAGTGTCGCAGCAGAAAAAAAATTTCATACTCAATTTGATGCTGAAATTTTTATAAAGTATGTTAATCCTACTGATGTTGTTTTAGACTTTGGTTGCGGATATGGAAGAATTTTGGGAGAGCTAATAAAATATAAATTTAATCACTTGTATGGTGCAGATTTTTCTGAACAGATGCTTGACCTTGCAAGAAAAACTTACCCTAATGTGATCTTTAAAAAAAATAATGATATTGATATTTCATATCAAAATGAATTTTTTGATGCAATCATATTATCAGCAGTTTTGGGATGTATTGCTGGTGAGAGCCAACAAAAATATCTGATTAAAGAAATACTTCGAGTTTTAAAACCTGGAGGTATCCTTTACTTAGCAGATTTTATTATTAATGATGATGAGTATAATTTAAAACGTTATCAGGAATTTCCAAACTCAAATGAATTTCCTTATGGCGTATTTCATGTTGCAGGAGGCGCGGTATTGCGCCACCATACTGAAGAACATATTCGTCAGATTTTATCGCAGTTTGATATTAAGATTTTCCACAAAACAACATTTAAGACAATGGATAATAAAACCTCTAATGGTTTTATATTAATAGCTAAAAAATTATAAAATAGTATCAGGTGGTTAATTCATGTGAAGAATCAGTTTTAAATGAAATGCGAATACAACCTTTAAAAAACGGAGAGTTTTCAGGAAATTTACGTTTCCCATATTTTTTTGCATCTAAGCTAAAAGCCGGATCTGTTTCAGATATAGCCGAGGTGTGTAAAATCCCATTTTGTTCATCTGCTTCAATATGAAAATATTCAAACTTTACCGATTCCACAAAATCAAATCCTTGAAGGGATTGAGATTTAGGCCATTTATCCAATATCTCAAGAAAAATGTCCATATATTCTTTCAATTCGCGCATGACAGTTAATACGCTAGAGTAAACTCCAAATTCAGAGGGCTTCTCGGGTAAGCTGGGAGCCTGAAGAGAATAATAAACCATATCAACTTCGCTGCTAGGATTCAAAAAATCCGGATACATAAGAATGGGGATATAAGTTTTTAGCCCATAATCATTAACATATGCACTCTGTATCGTTTGGGTAGGTCCTACTTGTTCGCTATCATCAGCCGGTCTGAAGCCAGGAATGACTCCGCAACCGATCGAAATTAAATGTTTCACCGTATCCAGGTAATATGGCTTAAGTCTAATTTTGCGCCGCACTAATTCCGCCATATAAACTTCCCAATTAAAGTCAAGAACAATTTTATTATACCAATAATGTAGCTGTGTCCATGCTTCTTGTGCCCAGTATTCCTGCAACTTAAACCATCCAATATTTTTAGGGTGCGGTTCGAACCATTTCTTAGTAAAAAATAAAACCTGGGTTGCCCAAGGGTGTTTATCTGCAGTATGGTTAAAAATTTCGGTAAATACACTGCTTTGTTCGAAAATATTATTGGGGACATGAATGCGTGTATGATAAGCAGTTTGTAGTTTACGATGGCTAGCAGTATCCATTATTTTGGGGAGCATAAATAATGTATGAGCGCCTGCCGAAATGCTCCAATTCCATTTGCGTCTTAGAAAGACTGGTACCTGCTTTAGGAGTTCCCAAACCCCTAAAGTTACACCCGCACGAAACAGTTTTAAGGGGATTGTGCGTTGTTCTGGTGTTTCAACGTAAATTTCTACAGATTTATCCAGGATAAGGACTAATGGGGAGGAACTATAGCTTAGATTCTCTCGTAGGCTGAGTGAAATACTGGGCTCATCAAGCGTAGCCAACTGTCCCTGCTCTGTGGGCAAAAACAATTCTCCTTTGTTACGGATATTGGTGCCAAAAGGATAGCTGGCTAAGATCAATGTATATTTAGAGGAAGGGCTGAATTCATCGATTATAGAAGCTAAGGCAGGATTTATCTCCATTACCTTGTCTCTTACTTTGTCCCAGGTCACCTCTTTCTGCCAAACCAATTCCTTGCATTCTGGAGCGATCTTTATTTTACTCATAAAGCTTTCCCTTTAATTGCTACTCGCGTTTGCTCCCTCTAAGAGAGAGTAGGCAAAGACTAGAATTATGATAGAAATAAAGATTAATTACAACTTGGCTGAGATATGGCTTGTTACCCTTTGCTTTCTCTAAGCAAAGGGTTAGAAAATAGGATTGGGACTGTCTAAATTATAAGATTACCCCCAGGAAAAAATAGAATGTTTCTCCTCTATTATCATAAAACACTTCTTGGCGCTTAATGAAAGCTTGCATTATTATTTCTAGCTAAATTTACCTGATTTATAATATCTGTAAAGCTAGTTGTGGTTATTAGAATCACATTCGAATTTGGTCTATGAGTATGAATGATTTGTGTTAGTTGAACACTATTAACATTTTTTAAATCATTACCCGCAATAATCACATCATAACCAGCATCATACATATCCAACGCTAACAATCCACTAGATGCTATATCTACTTGACAACCTAGGTCTTTTAGCACTCTTAACTGTTCCAGTTGTTTGGATTCGTTGCCTTCAACTAATAAAACTTTAACTGGACAAATATCATGGCCTGTTTTTTTCAATGATGGTTTCATTATAAATACCTTAATTAGTTACACATATTTTGCATTTGATTATGGTTTTTAAAAAAATAAATTAGCTGCCAATTTTTGAGTTTTAAGCAGCTTTCTTTAACACTGATTTTCTTCGGCTATATTTTTTTAGATTCGCTTCAACTGCATCTATTTCAATCTGTGTTGGAAATTTATTGCCTGTTTGCTCAAGAATATTAATGGCTAAACAAGTTATATAAAGTGTCTTGGTCATTGATTCAGGCTTTGGTTCGCGAACTATAGTTTTTAAATACATTGCAAATAAATCATTCTCTGATATAGATTTTCTGTTATTCATAAAGTAATCTCCAATATAGAATTTAATACATGTTTGTTCTTTGGGGCACCCCTTAAAAGAACCTTAACCACAGAAGCTATTTCATCATATATGGAGATTAATAAAAGATCAGAGAGCCTCCCCAAAATCAATTACCTTAATTTACTATAGTAAAATCACTACCCAAAAACACTGAGTAATTACCAAACAATACAATGGGATACATTTGGGTTAAGACATTAAACATAGAGGATAAATTGTAGGGTCAATTGCGTTATGACCGCATTGGTAGAGCAGATAAAATTCCAGAGTAATCAATAAGATAGATGAATATAAAACATATTCAAATTAGGTAATCAATTTGCTACTAAGCATTGTGACCCATTAATTTACTTTGCTAAGTTATTTGCAAATTTTTATTACTTCATATTAAACTCTTAACACGTATCAACACATGAAAATATAATATTCCATTGAAATTAAATAATCTTATAGTTAATACCCCGTTATAAAACCAATGGAAAGAAAAAACTATAGTTAAGGAAAGATTATATTTTTAGCATAAGTTGAATTTGAATTTTCTGTCTGTAGTCTTATTATTCCCCGCTTTTTTAAATGTTTAGATATGTAATTTAGGGTGACTAGATGATTGGATCCCTCTTAGCGAATAATCTTCCCGCCAACCATTGGTGTCCCATATCAACGTAATGTTTGAAATGCGAGTGTGAAATTTTCAACTTAGCTGATTTGGTGCGTAGCGTGCCAGTAAGAAAATAGTGACAACGCAAAGCTTTCGCCATATTCTCGTTGTATTCCGCCATTTGCTTAACTAAAGCTTCAATTTCCTCAGCTGCCTCATTAGTCGGCAGCGGTTTTGGCCCAGGATTATGCTGAATACACCCTTCCAATAAAATCCGATATTCGATTGAGCAACGTGGATAACCTAGGCCGTAGGAATTACCACTTAGATACCAATCAGCCCATTGGTGCAAACGCTCTTCAAGGTAATGCATGAAAGGTTCCTTCATGGTTTATCCTCTTCAGTTGGTAACTTTGTAAGGACAGGAGTTTCCTGTTTTGGCAGTGCAGCAGCCAAGGCGGTTTTTTGCAGGCGTCCGCTACTCGTGGCACCTTGAGCATAAACATCAGCAGCTTTTTCTGGATCACCAATCATCCAGACAGATACACCCGCTTTTTTATTGCCTGGAGAGTAAACCCCTAATAATCCCACCTAATAACCACGCATCAAACATTTAAACTCTCCTCAAAATATAAAACATTTTGGAGAAATATATGTCCACAAAACCAGCGCCATTTATTGAGCTAAAAACACCATCCACTTTAAAAAGAT
>DASZWJ010000041.1 GCA_035546635.1 Gammaproteobacteria bacterium | reverse complement strand
GTGTGTCTGATTCTCTTGCTTCTGATTGAAGCTCGCCTGCTTCGATATGCCTATGCGCCGAAACGCCGTCACCTCGTAAGCAGTGGCCGCCATCATACCGCCCAATGTTTAACATCGCTTGGTATGTAGCAACCAGATAGACGAATACATCATAACCAAAATACCAATAATATCAACCCTTGGACATTCATTCTTACTTATAGAAACTAATGTCCAAGAAACACAATGCTTGATACTACTAAGCCAATGATAACTCCTATTAATAATGTTCCACCAAAACAAAGTTGGGCGGAAAAAAACTCCTGCCGTTCTAGTAAGCTGGTGATCTCATCCATGTGCACCTTTAAAGCAGCTATACGTTCGTTTAAGGAAGAAATGCGCTTCCAAACGGGATTATTCGACCGACAATCTTCCCTAATAATATTGTCATGGACAATATCCCCTACCAGATGCTTGAGATCATCCGTCATTTTCTTTGCCTCAACAGCATTTTTTAATATGAATTTAACCGTCATTACTTAGCTCCTTTAATGAGTGGGCCAAAATGGCTGTTCACGACCGGCGCGAACAATAGTCTCTAGCGCTGTTGTACTGCGATCAAAGGCATACTCAACGATTTCACCCAATAAATACAGGTAATCGCGGATAATTTCTGCAGGATACTCTATAAACCCTTCCTGCAAAGCGACCTGAACTAGGGCATTAGCTTTGGCCAAATTGTCGTTAATGGTTTCTAGGGAATTTATTTGTTGGTTTACGAAGGATGAAAAGTGATTTAGGCTATCGATAGCCATAATTGACCTCCTTAGAAGGTTGATTGTGGTTAGTGGCGCGTATGGTCTGCTCACCTGCGCGTCACGCTCTGGATTCCTGATTCCAATTAAATTTGAGGAATATCAAGAATACCAAGAACCTTAACAGCCTTGGTCTTGCTTGTCAAGAATATCAGAAGCATAGTATTCTTATGTTTTTCTGGAAGGATATGTCACTTGGATAAATCTCAATCAGTAGGCATCACTAAAAAAGTTAAACCCATCAAGAGAAGTTACTCTTTCATTCAAATTGACCTTGATAATATTGAGAAGATTAAAGACAGAGCACTGAATCGCAAACTAGTTTTAACTGACAGTCAGGTTGTGAGAATGGCTTTAATGATGCTTTCTTCCGCCAGTGAAAATGAATTAGAACAATTTGCTCAAAAAGCACCCAAGATACCCAGGCGGTAATGAGCTTACCTCATTTCAATGGCGAGGCTAAGGACGAAGCTAAGCTGTGAGCTCATGGGTAAGTCGCTTGTGATTCCTTCGTTACACTGAAGCACAAATAATTGCAGGAAAACTCTTAGCATAACATAAAGTATAATTATGCCAATTGATTGGGGTGTACGTCCATTATAAATGGAAATGTCAGAATAATAGAATCTCAATACTTTTTCCCCCAATAATTATTGGTACCATTATGGGCTTAATATTTCCCCCTATCTCACAAAAAGATATTGATAATATAAATAAATTTAAAGTGTATTTAAACTACTTAAAATGTATTAGTGATATATTTGATCAGGATAGATTTAAAACCGGCGAACACTTGATTGAAATTGTGCGATCAAGGTCATTTATTGGAATTCAAAAAAGAACAGAAAACAAAGATAAAATTCAATCAGTTTTAAGAAATGCATGGGCTACTGAAATGCAACTTTCATTTACTGCAGAATTTTCACAATTTTCATGCTCCATTCATTGGGGAATAATTCAATTATATTACTCTGTTTATTTATCATTGTCCGCATTATTCTTGTCTATGAACGATGTATCTCCAAATCACGATTTCGATACTCATAAGGTGGCTTTAAAAAAGATAAGTAATAAAATAAGGTCTTCTCCAGATTTATATCCATATCCATGGAATTTAACTTACAGTGGTGATCCAAAAGCGGATAGGAAAATTATCACTCTTAACAACTTAACTGATCCAGTTAATTTAGAATCAAGTCCTCTGTCTCGAAATAATGGGTCATTAATTCCATATGCTCGATTTCTAAAAACAACTCGTGAACGACAAATAGAAAATGAGAGGGGAATTTGGCTAAAAAAAGAAGGGAAAAATAAAAAAAATTTAACTAAACAAGCCAGACAAAAAATCATTAGTGAACTATATCCAACTACCATATTTGATTGTTTGTATAGACTGCGTATCAAAGCTAACTACAAGGATGTCGAAATTTTTTTAAATGGGGCTGACATTGAAGATTGGGCAGGTGAATTTAACTATTCCCTTATAAACATATCAAGGTGTACTCAAATGACAATTGAGCTTTTAATTATGCGGCATGTAGGCAAAGATGTTTATGAAAAATTTGTAAATGACTTTCAGAGATATTCTAAAATTTCCTATGATGCAGTCAAAAGAAGATGGGAATTATTAAGCTCTCTTTCTTACACCACACATTCTACAAATTAACAATACAGTTAAATTGATTAATAATTCCTTTGAGCATTTGTGCAATCCTAAAAATATAGATTTTTCCGTTAGAATTCCCGCAACTGCATTTTCAATTGGTTGCGCGGCGGATTGGTTACCACCGATTCGCCCCGTTGCGACCTGTAAGGTCATGGCTCGGACTGTTCACGCCATATCGATGTGAGTCATCGACAACTATGATTTTCGTTAGTGCTTATTTCCCTCCTTACTGTTAACTGGTTAATAAAGATAAAACTCCATTGATCTAAATAAATCATTAGATCACATCATTTTTCATACGACGGCTGATGAAACCAATCCCGAAGGATATTCACCTAGATTGATAACCGTAGCAGGTGATAATACGGAACGCGTTAAGGGGCGTTAATCCATCAATGGAGTCATTTTTACCGCATTTTTAGCCTTATTGGCAAGTCTTTCCGCACGTTTTCTAGCTTGATAAAGTTCTGACTGTAGTTGATCGATTCGCTTTTGGAGTGCGTCTGTTTTTATTTCGGAAGTATGGCGTATTTTTTCAGACGCCAAGAGATTTTTATAGGCTTCTCGGTAAACAGTTAATGCCATTTCTTGTTTTTGGATGATATCGTCCAGTTCCTTATTTTTTCTTTTTTCAAATTCAGCATACTCAGACTTCAAACTACCCTCCCTATTGTTTAGTTGCCAATTTCTATTTGCGAGTTCTTTTTCAGCATTTTTTGTGGCTACACGGGTTAAAAATTGGAAAACAAAATATCCAACGGGTATAAGAATAATAATCACCATAACGCTAGAAATAATCAGAGTAATCATCGTAAATAAACCTCTGTAATATCCGGCCTAAAATGGCCTAGCTCCTGGCTGATGATTGCCAAAGCATCTGGATATAAAAATCCGTTCTGCTGTAATTCAACCATACGCTGTTGTGCATAGCTATGGCGCAGCCCATGTGCACCATGTGACCAGCCTAATAATCTTTTACTGGCGGCAGAAAAACTGTTAGACCAGCCTTTGCCGCCACCGATATCATAATGTTGATAATAATGAATATGACGATCATTAATTCGTATAGGATTAGTTAAGCGCTTAGCTTCTAATTGATGGGCTAATTGTGTTGGAATTAATACCTCTCGAATTAACCCTCCCTTACCAACCACGGTATAGACCTCACCGCTTCTACCAATAAACCGCTGTGAAGACCATTGGCGGTGCTGGCTGGCTCTGCGTTCTTGCAACCTTTGCAAGGTCAGCAATTCATGGGCGCGCAATCCGGAAACTGTGGCTATTTGCGTTGCCAAGGAATACTTTTCTGTCTGTAACCTAGCGATAGCCTCCACCTGTTGTATCGTATAGGCACGGCTCTTTAAAATCTGAGTCAATTCTGACCGAATCACTGGCAGATTAATGCCTAAATGCAATTGGATGGCCTGACGTTCTTGATCTAACAGTTTTTGACCGACGCTTTGGCCACGCAGTTCTAAATATTTCTCAGCAGTTCTAACGTCCAATTGCTTTAAATCATTTAACCTGTTTTCTTGCAGCCATTTAGCTAATCGTGTCAATGCTTGGGTATAATTACGCGCCGTTCCCAAGCTATGAATTTTTTTATCATCGCGGTGAGTATGGCGTGCTTGGTTAATTTCCAATTTCTGCTTTACGGCATGTTCCGCTTGCTTTTTAGGATTACGAAAACTCGGCATGAGAACCTTCCTGGATTTCGGGTAATTGCACTAAGTAACGCTGTACGCTGGAATGACTGATTTTAATGCGCTTGTTAAGCCGTAACCAAAAAACCAATTCACGGTAACTGGCGCCCGCTTTGCGCAAAGCAACCAATTCTGCACGGCAGCGATTGAGGCGCGATTTTGCATACGCCTTGCGTTTGCGCAAACGTTTATAGCTGCGGACTTGTTCCAGTTCATGAGTAACATCAAATTGTGGCGTCATCATTGTTTCATCTCCTTGGCTGTAGACCAGCCCCGCTGTGTCTGCATGAGCATTTTTGCGAATCAGGCACAGCGGGGCGATTGAGTGGCTGATTTTTAATGTCGGCAGTTACAAGTTTTTCAGTTGCTATCAACTTTCTTGCCCTTCTTTAATTTTGCATGTCCTGCCTGTCTTTTTTGTCCAAGCCATCTAAGCATTTGAAATTACATTAATTTCATCGCTTTGATATTGGACAGATCAGTTTGATCCCATTGTCCAGTTTGTCCTTTAATTTGAAATGGACAAAAAGGACAACGGGTCATTTCCTAAATGTCCTCACTTGGCTCTTGCAAAATCATTAGCATTCAACTACTTAGCCAACAAGGACAAGCCGGACATTTCGGACAAGCATTTTGATAGAAGGATGGAATTACTCCCAAAGTTTGGCAGTAAATACATAACATCGGGCACGCCCAATTCCAGGTAACACTTCACGCCGATAAGCATTGTTATAAGCATCCGGCAGCAAACAACCTTCCGCCAATAAAATGCGTACTGCATTTCGGTAATCCAAACCCCCACAAATTTCATGCCGGAAAACCTGTGGCAAGACATAGTAAATCGTGCTCGTATTTCCTGGATCAGTTTTCTTGAAACCTGCTCTCTGTAACGTGCGGGAATTTTGTGAACCCAATTCACTAAAGCGAGATTCGCCATGTGATTCAAAGAAGCGACGTACTTGGGATAGCACTTGAGTATGCTCCTGGTTTTCGACACCACCACGGTAATTGATCCAATCACAAAAACATTGCTTCGCTGCACGACTGGCTTCTCCTTCATACCAACCAGTGATACCATAACTCGACGCCAACTCGCCGGCAGCAGCAATCAATGCAAAACGTTCGCACACGCGGTGCACTTGTCCACTGGCTTTTGGCGGCAGATTATCCGCCATGAATTGTCGGCATAGCTTTTTGATGGTGGTAGTTAGCGTAGCGATATCGGGAATTGCGGTCAGGGTCTCCAAAAATACTTGCGCCGCAATTCCATAATATTTTGTGGTGGCTTCCAATAGTTCTCTGCTGAAATCCGCGGCAGAACTTTGATCGTGTAGATTTTCAAAAATGCCTAATCCTTTGTTAGCATTTGCTGGAATATCTACTAAACGAACTTCTTGCCCTGCCTTAGCTTTTTTACCGGCTTCCTCCAAATGCTGAGCCAAGCCAATCTCACCAGCGGATAAAAACAACATCCGCCATTCCGCTCGCGATCTTGCCAAACCACTGCGAGCAGCACGGGCTTTGCCGTTACCATTAGCCAACATATAGGCTATTTCACCAGCCTCTTTTGCATCGACTTGCGCCAACTCATCCAGGACCAGCAAAGTATCTGAACGCAGAGCAGCCAAAGCTTCCAGCCCATTGGTAGTAGCGCGCCAACGGTGCATATAATCCGGCGCACCATAAATGGAAGCCGCCACTCGCAAGGCTGTGGTTTTGCCGCTACTGGATTCACCTACAAGATTTATGCCGCCGGATTCAGCGCCTGCGGGATACAACAACATGGCTGCAAAAGCACACGACACAGCTAATACTAGTCTGGAGTTGCCAGCACATAAGGAAGCTATCGTGCGTTGCCACTCTTCCAGGCTGCCTGACTGTTGGTAATCTTGAGTAGGATTCTCAGACTGATAAATCACCATCTCGGTTGTTTCACCAATAGTACGATGAGGAAAAACAAAGACAGGTGGATGCCATCCCGTGCGTTTTACACAACAGGCTCTCGCCTCTGGTTTACTGGTGACGATGTATTCAAATAGCAAATTCCGCGCCTTGATACCCGTGGCAATTTCTAATCCCAGGCGTAGCAATTCACCCCGCAACTCTTCACCACCACCCTTCAACATCTCCATCGGCATTGCCCAGGTATGCACGCGGCCATCGGCATCAGCGAATTCCAATAGTCTGCCCCAATTCTCCGAAAGCTTGTCTCGTGCTAGTGCTTTTATCTTCATGCTGGAGCAAATCCAACGCGGTTCCTCCTCAGCCCAATAAAAAACACCTTTGGTGTTGACGGTAAAAAATGCACTGCGATCTTCATTGGGCGGCTGTGTTTTAGTTTCTTGAGAAACTACTGACTTTTGTCTTTCGGATTCGGGTGGTGGCATTAAAGGCAGTGCAATTACATCTTGTAAAGTGGTACCGATATGTTCTGCTAACCAATCAATACAGTCTGCCTTGGGCGGCAGATTTAATTGCGCTATATCCACCCAATGTACCTTACAATCTAAAGCCTGCAGGTGCTGAGTAACTGCATTACCATATTGAATGCCTGCAATGTCATTATCTGGCCAGATAATGACGTTACGTCCTGTCAATGGCGACCAATCTGTAACTTGTACACTATCGACGCTACCTGATGTGGTCACGTTAATGCCTAATTTGGCCAAGTGGTCAGCACAGAATTCTCCCTCGACCACCCAAATTGTTGCAGGGTTTTGAATTAACTGCGGTAGCCGATAAAGTGGTTTACCTTGTTTAAATTCAGGCTCCTTCAAAATAAAATTACCTTTTTCATCACAGCTTAATGGTCGAATCCATTTCTCACTTGTCACAGGATGTTTTAGACGGATACGCCAATAAATCGTTTGGCCATCCACACTCTGATAAATATGCAACGCCTGTTTTTTAAATCCCTGACGTATCAACTTTTTTGTATAACGCTGGGCGGCAATTTGTTCTGGCCTAGGAAACTCGCGAGACCCATTGTTATTGAAAACCTCCGGCAATGATTCAGTTAATTTATTTGCTTATAAATTCACCATTTTCTATCCTCCAATGCTACTACTGCGTCTTTAAATGACAGATCATATCGTTGACAATGAAAAGCAATGATACTGTTCCCATGTACGCCACACCCAAAGCAACGAAAAATCCCCGAATTAAGGTTAATGCGAAGGCTAGGATGAGTGTCTCTGTGAAAGCAGCAATGGACACTCACCCACAATCTCGTTCCTGCCTTCAAAACGGGAAATTGTGACTGATAATAATCCTGTGGTTGTGGTAACCCGCTTCTGCTCCAGGTATAGTTTCGTGTTTTTAAATACTGGTTATTCGACATAAGCACCTCTCATAACTCTTGCTGGGTCACAGTGCGCTGTCTGATAAAGTTCTCCAAATCAGCGAAGCGATATTTTGCTGAGCGACCAACTTTGATATAAGGCAAGTTATAACGTTTCACGCTTGCCCAGACAGCCAAAGTGCAGGGGGATACCCGTAGATACTTGGCTGCTTCTTCGCGGGTTAACAGATCGGATGGTTTAAATAGTGTTGTAAATTCGATGTCTAACTTAGTTGACATAACTATCTCCTCGTAAAAAAATGAAATATTTTTGAAAACGTGGAGATGCTAGGGCAACTTTAAGCAAACAGTGAAGGACTGAAAAAAAAATTTTTTTACTCCTGAAAAATTTGAGCTTTATTTCTTTCTGGAATGATTTTAAGGCAAAATTTTTCCGATTTTTTTGACTAATTTCGAGTTAAAAAATTATAATAAAGATTATTTTGTGTTGTTTTTGTTGGTTGACCATTAATTAGATTATTATCTAGGTGAAACAATTTGATTATTTATTTAGATGAATCAGGTGATTTGGGGTTTGATTTTTCCCTTTCGCGCACCAGCCATTATTTGATAATGGCTTGCTTAGTTTGTAATACTCCGCAATCGGTTCAAGCTATGCAAAGGGCTGTTCGCTTAACCTTGAAGAATAAGCTAGCAGCCAGTTATGATGAAATTAAGGGTGGCAATACTTCATTGGCGGTTAAAAAATACTTTTATAACCATTTGACGAAAAATAATCACTGGGAAATTATATCTATTGCAGCCGATAAACGGGCATGGCTACGCCATCATGCCAAAGTGCCTGATACTGCAGCTAAAAATCTGTTTTATGACGAAATAGCCAAAAGGCTGTTATCTCAGATCAACCTACTGACCAATAACACGCCTATCCAATTGGTTGTAGATAAATCTAAGACTAAAAATGCTATAAAAGATTTTGATCTCTGTATTTCAACGGTAATGCGCTCATTTATTTCGGATAAGACCCCGTTTTCTATTTACCACCGACAGTCCTATGCAGACCCTGGTCTACAGGCAACGGATATGTTTGGTTGGGGGATTTATCGTAAGTACCAGCGAAATGACCTGGAATGGTATGAAGTTTTTAAGGAAAGGATCGCACTTGAGATGGAGTTCAAATTTTAGGCAAAAAAAAAGACGGACCCTATCATGTGATATTCTAAAGCCTCATCGCCTCAACTTATGGAAGGGGCTCCGCTTTAGCGCATGTAGGACTTACCCGTCAATGACATTATAGCACAAGCTGTACTATGGGTACAAATTGTACCCATAGTACAGTTTGGGTAGGGCTATGAAGTCTCCATTGTTACCGTTAGCATGCTCTCGCCATCTACTAATTCATTAACCTGCATTTCTAACAATTTCATAGTTTCGTGATTCATTAGATAGACTGCTTTCTTTTTGGTGGTCTTCAATTTACCTAAAGGATCTACTTCAGAGCCCAAAGCATAAGCATCTGTGTAAATGGCCTGCGCCATAACATATTGATTTATTTTGACTTTTTCCATTTGTGCCCAAAATATCAAGTCTAAATAAGGTAAAATCGCCGAATCAGACCAGCTTTTGAAATCAATCCCATTGAAATTCTTCTTTGAGGTAATACAGCCACGTCTTTTCCTCTCTTCGGCAAGCCAAGCGGCAAAATCTTGGTTAATCTGCTCATCACTAGCATTCAGTTCCACTCTGGCATATCCAAATTTATCTTTTAGTCCAGTTCGTATATCACTCTCAAAATCGTCAAATGGCTGTGTTAGCCATGCTACTGCATCCTCACCAGGCTCATCTTCCACATAGCCTTCCTTCTTGTTTAATAGTACCCGCATCCTTTTATTTATTTCCGCTTGATTATCCTTATCATTAAGAACGTAGCTACCATACATTGTAAATCTTGTAATGGAATTAACACTACGAGATTGCTCCTTGCGTGCAGATTTTTCTTTATATAAAACGAAATGATGAATAAAGGGACTATATGCCGATAGCCTCAGTTTTAACTCCTCATCTTTAAACTGCTGATAGATTAATCCAGAACTTTTAATGACTTCCCAATAGGAGCGAATATGCTCGGGAACAACTTTAAAATATTTTAGACAATACCTGATAAAGAAACGCGCCATTAATTCGTCATACCATTCACTCTCACCAAATTCATTGGTTTTGTTGTAATTCTCCAGCTTATACCATGCAGGCAATTGATTTACTGATTTAATAATTGTTTCTGTCATATTCTAGAACTCCTTTTTGTTTTTATTCAATTTTTTGCGGCTCATTAACTATTATAGGTTTAATTCCCGCTGCCTGAAATATGGCTTTGGTGGCTTTATTGACTGACGCCCGTACCGGGTCTAGATCAAGCCGCGCATAAACTGCTGTTGCTTGAGGGGATTTGTGGTTAAGGGATTTTCCAATGATAGCCAATGATGCACCCGTTCTAGCTTGCCAACTGCCCAGGGTACGACGCAAATCATGAATACGAAGGTTGGAAATACCCGCTTTTTCAAGAATGCGCTCCCATCCTCTTTTCGGTTCCACTAAATGTCCGGCACGACTGTCAGTAGGAAAAACGTACTCATTTGTCGCTGATGCTTGGCGTTGCTGTAAAATAACTATAGCTTCGGGAGTTAAAGTAACGATTTGAGGCGTTTTATTTTTCGTATGCGGTATGTACCACTCGCCTCGGGTCAAATCAACCTGCTCCCATTTCATCGTTAGTAAATTTGTCCGTCTAGCACCGGTTAATAGCGACAAAATAAAATAATCCCGAATAGTATCGTTAGGCTCTTCAGCCAAAGCGGAAAAAAATCGAGGTAATTCATCCGCTTGCAAAAAGCGGTCTCGGGTTTGCTCTCGAAATTTTTTAATTCCTAATGCGGGATTTATCTTATCCCATAAACCAAATTCTATAGCCTTATTGAACATTACACTCAGTAACGCTAATAGTCTATTAGCGGCATAATGCCCATTTTCTCGCCCGATATCTTGATGAAGTCTTTGTATATCACTCTTACTAATACTAGAAAGCTTTCTTTTTTTCCAAGGAACCAAATAACGCTGAAATTGCATTTGATCGACTTGCCAAGAACTTTTATGTAACTTTGCATATCTGTCTAAATATTCGACAAACAATGCTTCTAAGGATATTTCAGCCCTATCTGCGCGTCGCTTATCATTAGGATTTTCTCCTTTTGCAATTGCTGCATTAATTTCTATTGCTTTACGCCGTGCTTGTTCAATACTTAGATCAGGATAGCGCCCCAAGGTTACTCTTTCTGGTTTACTATTTACCCACCGGTAAATAATAAAAGACTTAGTACCAGTGCTGGTGATGCTAATGCCCAAACCGCGCATTTTAGTGTCATAATAATAAGATCGCTTCCCAATTGCAGGAAGAGCAAGAGAATCCAGTACCGCCTTCGTGAAATTAATTTTATTTTGCTCAGCCATAATATTTCCGTCCGTTGCAGTGCTATGCTGGTGCTATGTTAGAGGTGAAATCTAGTAGATTTTTGTATCATCATATTAACAATATATTATTGATAGTATATTGATTTGTAAAGAATTATTAACTGTGGTGTAATAGGGTAGAGTATAAACAAAAGAGACTGTTAATCATTGGGTCACAGGTTCGAGTCCTGTTCGGGGAGCCAGTTGATTCAATGGCTTACGAAGGGACGTTTGATTACACGCCATCAGCATATCTTCATGTTTTTTTGTTTTTCAAAAATAAGTGGGTCTTTCCCAATTTAGGGGGCACTTCATCAACCACATAACACTCTAACTCGTAATCGGTAGTTTTCAAAATTTTTAAATCCATACGCACGTCTTTGAATCAACTTCATCTTGCGATGGAACCCTTCTGTTATTCCATT
>DASZWJ010000040.1 GCA_035546635.1 Gammaproteobacteria bacterium | reverse complement strand
CAAAAACTGGGGCGCCCTATTTTTACCGCGCATCGGCCAAGAAGTCATCGTGCACTTTTTAGAAGGCGACCCTGACCGACCTTTGATTATTGGCGCAGTTTATAATGGCAACAACCAACCGCCTTATTCACTGCCAGGCACACAATCTAGAAGCGGCATTCGCACGTCTTCGACTAAAGGCGCTGGGGCGGATGAGCACAACGAATTGTATTTTGAAGATCGGCACGGCAAGGAAGAGATTTATATTCAGGCGCAGAAGGATTTTAATAAATTAGTTAAAAATAATTTGTCAATCACGGTCAAAAACAATCATAACCATTCAACGCAAAATAATTCTACGGTCACAGTAGGTAATGATTACAATCATGCAACAACCAATAACTCCACCGTCAGCGTAGGCAATGATTACAGCCAAAGCACAACCCATAATGCCATGCAATTTATCGGCAATAACTACACGCATACGACAACTAATAACGCTGCCGTCACTGTGGGCAATGACTATAATCAAAGCACCGTCAACAATGCCACTTTTTCCGTAGGCAACAATTACACTCAAAACATCAAAAATATCTCACAGACCATCGCTGGCAGTTCCGCATTAATTAGTGCTTCCGAATCCATCGTACTGCAAGTTGGCAGCACCAGTCTCGTCATTTCACCAAGCGGCGTCATCATCAATACCAAAAGTCTAATGGTCAACAAAGGATAGGAGTCAGTCCCTTATGCAATCCGCTGCCCGCATCACCGACCTGCATGCTTGCGCTGACTCAGGTCCTAACGATGGCGCTACGTTACAAATTATGCAAGGTTCCCCCAACATCCTCATTAACGGATTACCCGCAGCACGCATGGGCGACCCTGTCAGCTGTCGCTTAGCCTCCGGCGCTCCGCCTATTATTGCTGAAGGCTCTTCCACGGTATTTTTTAATGGCAAACCCGCCGCCCGCATGGGTGATAAAATCAGCAACGGCGGCAGCATCAGCTTAGGCTCAAGCAATGTGTTTATTGGTGACGGTGGGGCTATAATTTCCATCGGCGATGGCGTGAATGTCAGTTTTGGCGATGGCTGCATGGTTTATTTAGGCTGCGATCCTCCAAACGATTCATCGAAATCGACTAGACAGAGCGCACTCTCTACTATCTCCAGCAATGCGCAAGCGGTTATGGCTGCTTTGGATGCAGATATAGAAAATATCAGTGCTGCCATCAAAGCTGAATCGGAAGCGCTGTATGTTGAAGAAAAATCTAGTCTGGAAAATTTTGCGGATGAAAATATAAGTGATGAATTGCATGATGCACTTGACCCGCTTGGACCGGTTGGCTCTGAGATTTCCGCATCGGCTGAAGGACTTGAGGAGCTTGGGGCGGCGATTGTTAGTGGGTTAAAATTGCTTAATAGTGCCAAAACTGTTGAGACGGCGGGCAAAGTTACCGCTGGAGGGAAAGCAACTGAGAGTTGCGACGAATGTATAGCTGGTTCAAAATTAACAACTCATGCAAAACAAAGAATGAGTGAACGAAATGTTTCAAATACAGCCATTAAAGATGCTTTGAAAAACCCGCTTAAAGTTAAAGAACCAAAGACAGATTCCTTAGGACGACCTAGCCAAAGATATATTGGCAAAGAAGCAGAGGTTGTGATTAATCCAGAATCCAGGGATATCATTTCAGTAAACCCAACATCAACAAGTAAAGCAATGAAGCTTGGAGGAAAAACATGATGAAAGAAATCGATCTTACAAAAGAAGAATATGATTTTCTATTAAAAAATAATTTTTTAGAAAATGATCTTAGGAGGTTATTGGAAAACATAGAAAGTGGCTATAGATTAAAAATTGACGACCTTAAAGCCGATGAAATTCGAGATCAATGTGGAGAATATTTGCAAATAGTTGGTTTTGACAAAAATTACAATCCGACACCTGAAGGAAAAATTTTAGAAAAATTAATTGATAAATTCTATATCGGGTAAAGTTATGATGACTAATGAAAAATCCGCATCATAGACATGCTACATATGGGGTACCTTGATGAAGTAATTTTTGGACGTGAAGTTTTAAAAAGGTTACCTGAGATTATATAAGAATGGCTGTTACAATCAAATTTTGAAAACGCGCAGCCATAGTTTCAACCTAATTTAAACTAAATAAATACCTCAAATACCCCGCCCGGCCTCTACGAAAAAAAACCTGTCTAAAGCAGGTTTTTTGGGTGTCTCAAAAATCTAGGAGTGTCACTGAAGATACCGTACCACGAGCCCAACACCCTTGTACGTTTGGAAAATGACCGTTCTGCATTAGGCTCTCTGCTCTATGGCAGACCTGCACACAACAGCCCGAGACAAGTTCCTGATCTTCATATTATCGGTTCGGGGATGAATATCCACAACAACACTCTTCTCAATATTAAATATAGTATATTCTATAGAATTTACCAGTAAGAACGGGGAATAAATTGTCTTTTATTGCTTTATTGTAGTTACTGTATATGATGGGGGGATTTTTCGACAACATTTTTTTAGAGACTTCATTATTAATTCTTTAATTTAATATATCTAAATAATCCTGATAAACATACAGTTTATTTCGAGATTTTCCAGTGGTTTCTTTGATAATATTTAAATCTAATAAACATTTTAATAATTTATTCGTTGTCGGTAGTGAAATACTGCATTCTTGAGCTATTTTTTTGGCATAACTGATGGGCGATTTTTGTAAAAACTGATACACCACCCAAGTAGATACAGAAACTTTTCCAGAATTTGTTATTTTTTGCGCATTATATAGCTAGTCATTTTACACTTTCTGCGACCCTGGGAATTCTTGATTGATCTTTAGGATTGGAAGAAATTGAGGGTATACAGCGCCTAGATTGAAAATTTTGTATAGATACCTAATCCAATTCACTCCTCGGCTGACGAGAAAATAAATTTTCAATAGCTGCTTGTACTGGCAAACCCTGATAAAGCACTTCATAGATTTGTTCCGTAATGGGCATTTCTACCTGCAATTGCTGTGCTAGCCGATAAACCGCTTTGAGATTAGACGCCCCCTCTACTACCTGGCCGATTTCTGCTATGGCTTGGTCTTCGGTTTTACCTCTAGCAATTGCTGCGCCAAAACGCCGGTTACGCGATTGGTTGTCAGCACAGGTTAGCATTAAATCGCCAACACCCGCCAGCCCGAGAAATGTCTGTGGTTTGCCGCCAAGGGCAATGCCTAAACGCTGCATTTCTGCTAATCCTCGCGTAACCAGCGCACTTAAAGCATTAATCCCCAACTGCAAACCATCAACCACCCCTGCCGCAATTGCCAAAATATTTTTCACTGCCCCGCACACTTCCACTCCCACGATATCCGAGGTGGTGTAAACGCGAAAATAGCTATTATTCAACCTTGCCGTGAGTGCCTCAGCCCATGCTGAATCCGTTGTAGCAATAGTCACAGCAGTCGGTTTTTTTAATGCCACTTCACGAGCAAAGCTGGGTCCTGAGAGCACTGCCGTGGGTAGTTCTATCCCCAGCGTTTCCTGGGCAATCGTATGCAATAACTGGCCACTTTGTGGATCCAAGCCTTTTGTACCCCATACCAAGCGTGATCCAACAGATAGTTCAGGTTTTAGCCGTTGTAACAGGCCTTGAAATGCATGGCTTGGCACCACAATCAGAATGTCTTGAATCTGGTTTAAAGTGGCAGGTAAATCATCGAAAACTTCCAGATTATCCGGGAATGTAATTTCAGGAAGGTAATAAGCATTGCAGCGTATCTTGCGCATTTGCGCTACTTGTTCAGGGTCATAACTCCAAAGACGTACCTCATAGCCATTTTCAGCCAGCAATACGGCAAGCGCCGTCCCCCAGGAGCCGGCTCCTAAGACGGCAATCGGCGTTGCTTGCTGTTCAGACTGCATGATTACTGGTCACCCGTCGTTTCAGCCGCTTTATTTTCTTGTTGTTTTTGCAACTGCTGATCGTAGAGCACATCAAAATTAATGGGCGTTAAATACAAAGGCGGGAAGCCACCGCGCACTACTAAATCTGAAATAGCTTCACGGATATACGGAAATAAAATATTAGGACAATAACTGCCTAACATGCGATGTAATTGCGCGCCAGAAAATCCTTGGATTTTAAAGATGCCGGCCTGATGCACTTCTGCGAGAAAAGCCATTTTATCTTGGCTTTTGACGGTGGTGGTGATGGAGAGTTTCACTTCATAATGGTCTTCACCCAGGTTTGCGGTGTTGACGTTTAGTTCTACATCGACATTGGGTTGCCAGGGCTCGCGGAATAGCTGCGGAGTATTGGGAGATTCGTAGGAAATATCTTTGGTGTAAATTCTTTGAATATTAAATTCTGTGGCAGTAGCTTCTGATGTAGCATGGCCATTAGGTTGCTCTGGAGTCGTATTATTTTGCTGCATAATGAAGTCCTATTGAAAGTGGAGAGAGTTTTATGGCAGATGCCATCAAACGCTTTTGAATCACCAGGTTAGGAAGGGTTACCGCGAAAACGCTGTGAATACATCATGTACGCTCCGTTGTTTCACCCATGAAACAACGGTTTCGCTTGTGCCCTCCTAACCTGCTGACCCAAAAGCTCACTAAAGTGCTATTTAAAATTTTGTCAATTACATCGCCAGCAATGCATTAAGCTTACCCGCCTTTTCCAACGCCGCCATATCATCAAACCCGCCAATTGGCTGACCATTAATAAATATCTGTGGCACTGTGCGGCGCCCACCGCTCAAGGTAATCATTTCCTGCTGGAATTCAGGGTTCAGGTCAATGCGAATTTCGTGCCAAGTTACATTTTTAGCGCTGAGCAGTTGTTTAGCCCGATCGCAATAGGGACAATTTGCCTTACTGTAAATAATTACTTCAGCTGTCATACAATACTCCTTCAGCTTTTGGTTAAGGGCAAGTTGGCGGCTTTCCATGCCTGCAAACCGCCCGCCATGGAATAGACGCTAGAAAAACCTTGTTTACGTAATTTTGCAGCCATCACCTGCGAATTGTGGCCAGAGTTACAAGTCAGCAGCACCGCTCGATCGCGATATTTTTTCAGTTTATCAAGGCTAGTCATCAAATCCGCCTGGGGGATATGTATCGCATTGACAATATGCCCTGCATCAAACGATTCACGATCGCGGATATCGACGACTCCAGCACGATGGTTATTGATTAATGTAACTGCATCTTGCGGCGATAAGCGATTACCGCCTTGTTTACCACGCAGTTCTTCTATTAATAATAAAATCAGGACTAGGATAAACGCACCGGACAACAGCCAATGGTTAATAATAAAATGAGTGAGTTGTTGAGTCATGGAATCAAATACAGTGAAGTTAGCGAAACAGCTATTGTGCTTGGTTATAAGAGGCTTGTCTAGCCTTGCCTATGAAGGATTTTTTTAAACTCAAAACATCTCCACCGGATCTACATCCAGCGACCAACGCACCTTGCGTCTCATTTTTAAGGTTTCTAATTCTCGCATACATGTTTCAAGCCATTGCTGCAATGCCGGGCGCCCCTGTGCTTGCAGCAACAATAACGCACGGAAATGACCGGCCTTACGTTCCATAGGCGCGGGAATAGGACCTAATATTTTAATGCGCGCATCATTGAAGCGTGTTGCAATAGCACGCACTTCTTGCAAAAAGCGCAATGGAGCCTGCGGGTGTTTCGCTTCAGCGCGCAGCAATGCCAAATAAGAAAACGGCGGCCACGCGGCGCTGCTGCGATCTTGTAACAATAGATTGGCAAATGCTGGAAAACCTTCCATCAATAAGGCTTGCAACAATGGATGTTTAGGATGATGCGTTTGCAGTAACACCTGGCCAGGCTTATTTTCCCGTCCGGCGCGGCCTGCTACTTGGATAATCACCTGACCCATACGTTCACTGGCACGAAAATCCGTACTATAAAGCCCGCCATCCACATCAATAATCCCAACCAAAGTCACATTGGGAAAATGATGCCCTTTGGCCAACATCTGCGTACCTAACAAAATACTCGCAGCGCCCTGATGGATAATCGCCAAAGTTTTTTTCATCGCATCCTTACCCCGCACCGTATCCCGATCAATACGCAACACCGGTGTCGTAGGAAAATGGCGTTTTAACGCTTCCTCCAATCGTTCAGTACCCAAACCAATACCAAACAATTGCGAGTTACTGCATTGAGCGCAGTGACGCGGCATGGGATAAACTTGCGTACAGTGATGGCAAATTAAGCGCGCTGGCCGTTGATGCAACGTCAACCGTGCATCACAGCGTCGACATTCGGCAATCCAACCACAGCTGTGACATAACAATACCGGCGCAAACCCGCGTCGATTTAAAAACAGCAAGACCTGGTTGCCTTGTGCAATATGCTGACTAATCGCTTGCAATAATTGCGCGGACAACCCTTCTTCCAAATATTGATTACGTATATCAATCACATTGAAAATCGGCACCAAAGCATTACCCGCGCGTTCCGGCAAATTTAACCGAACAAAACGTCCAATTCTAGCATTATGCAAGCTTTCCAAAGATGGCGTTGCTGTACCCAGCACCACCGGAACCGCTTCTAAACGCCCACGTACCAATGCCAAATCGCGGGCAGAATAACGAAAGCCTGATTGTTGCTTAAACGAGGCATCGTGTTCTTCATCAATAATAATAATGCCGGGGTTTTGCATAGCGATGAAAATCGCTGAACGCGTGCCAATGATGATGCGAGCTGCGCCAGATTTGGCTTTTAACCAAGCATCCAGGCGTTCGTTGTCAGTTAATCCAGAGTGCAGAGCCACCACTTTTGAAGTAAAACGTCGCTCAAAACGGGCAATGGTTTGTGGTGTTAAGCCTATTTCTGGCACTAATACCAGCGCCTGTTTACCTTGGGCAAGGTAATGAGCGATGGCTTGCAGATACACTTCAGTTTTGCCACTGCCGGTGATGCCTTCTAGCAAGAAGGCTTGAAATCCAATGCTGGCAGTGATGGCTGACAAAGCTTCTTTTTGATAAGTTCCTAATGCTAAAGGTAGCTCGGCAATCTGTTGCTGGTTTTCGGGTGTAATCGTTGCTGGAGGTGCGATAGATTCTGTCGTTTCCACCCAGTTTTTTTGCAATAGGCTTTTGAGTATAGCTGACTGAAACCCAGCCTCTTTAATCTGATTTAAGCTTAAACCTTGCGGATTATCACGTAATAATATCCATAATGCCATTTGGCGGTGACTGCGCTTAAATGAAGTGGCATCGAGCGCTGGGCTATCACTGCTAATACGATAGATCAGGTTAGTTTTTCTCACTTGACTGCGTTCACTACGTAAGCGAACCGGCAATGTTCCTAACACCACTTCACCAATGGGATGGTGATAATAACGCGCTGCCCATTCGCACAGTGCCAATAATGTGGGCGGCAATAACGCCTCGGTATCTAAAATCCAGGTCGCGGGTTTGAGCTTTTCTAGCGGTAAGCAAGGTTTCCGGTCTACTTTCAATAAGATACCCAAAGCTTGCTGCTTGCCAAAGGGCACTTGTACGCGCATACCGGGTTGAAGATTTGCTGCGTCAATGTCATCCGGCAGCAAATAATCGAAACAGTGACGGACCGGTTTATTGATAGCAATATGTAAAATGTGGGGTGAGTTTGGCATGGCTTATCATACCAGAAAGACTTTTGTTTAGTTTTCTTGTTTCGTCGGCTTGCCGTGGTTTAAGATGTGTGCACATTAGGCGAAAGATTTAGCCAATATTTATGAGTCACTGAGTGAGCAAGTAAAAAAGGAACGTCCACATGGAAAAAAAAGCAGAATCTGATACGCCAAAAACTGACCCATCCTACGAAGATCTCGATAAAATTGCCATCAGTTTTCCTGAAAAAAAGGCCTTGTGCAATAGAGTCATCCCCTTGTGTTTAACAGGTTATGCTCTACAGCTGCAACCTTCAGAAAACCCCTTCACCCAAAAAAATCAGGTTTTTACCGATTTGAAACGAATGCGCAACACACATTTATTACTGTTATTCAATGGTAGTCCTATCTCTGATGAAGGTATCAAACAATTTCATCGGTTTGATGAAGCCCTAAGCGATCATCCATCAACCGAAAAAATAAGACTAGAATCGAAACTTGCAGGAACTCGATTACGCATACAAAATTTGAAACAAAAATCTGACCGCGTTGATGAGCTAAAAAAAGCACAACTTGCAGAAAAAGACTTAGTTAAACAAATCGCAGAAATAGCTCGCAAGGCACCCAGCCAAACACAATTTATAGAAGAATGTATGGAACAAGACAAGTATCTATTTGCAGAATTAAAAAAGAAACTCACCCCTCTTGAAACAAACCAAGACATCAATTCTACTCAATTGGTAAAACTATTTTTTATCTGGCACAATCAGCAAATAATATCTTCCAATGGTAGGATACTCCAAGCCTATGCCGCCATGTTTGACAAAGATCAAAACAATATGCCGGTAGTGCAGGATATGTGTCTGTCAAACATTGAATCAAGCTCCACTGGAATAACCTTCACCACAGTAACAGAAAAATTTTCTTATACTGTATTTACAGAAGATTCGAAGAAAACACGTTCAGACATTCAAATCGACCCCATTATCACCACAAGGTTTGATATAACACCTGATACTAAAGCAGCTTTACCCAGCGTTTACACTGATAAAATCGAGTTAGTAAAACATATTTTTATCACTTTTTGCGAAAACCGTTGCCGAGCTCTTGAAACCACACTAAAAGATGCAAAAGATGCAAAATCACCACCCTCTTTTTTACAGAAATTTATTACTTTCTTTAAACCACAACAAACGCCAACAACTCGCTTTTTATATGATGTCTATTCAGAAATGATAACTACGCTGGTCATGGATGACACAGTTTTCGAAAAACATATGCAACAAATGGCGAAATTACCCTGCAGTGATAGCAGGGTAGATTGCTACTTGGCTGCACAATATATAAAAAAACATTCAACGTCTAAATATAAAGATTTGATGAAACAATATGATGAATGTGTAGAATGCTATTTTAAACTAAACTCAGAGCACTTTAATACTCCAAAGCCTAAAGATGCCAAATCAAAAACCCATAATGAGCCACCACTCAAACGACAGCAAGATATTGAAAACACGCTTAAAGAAATGATCCAAAAAATTTCCAGCATAGAGGCGTATAAATTTAAAGATGGCTACCTGGAAAATTTATCAGTTGATGCGCTTTTCCTTATTTACACTGATTATTTAACTAACTATCCAAAAATACTCCATCAAACTCTAGATCAAATAGAATCATTAGAAACGGAAATTACTCAGCTTAAAAAACTCGGAAAATTTATTCCAATTTCCTAACCCAGGCCATTTGACTTCCCCCCAAAAACTCCATACCCTAAACACCATATCTTTCAGGACGAGGTGAAATTGCCCTCCGGCGGTAATCACTACGCGCGAGGACACAAAAAACCCAGCAAAAGAATGCTAAAC
Organism: Gammaproteobacteria bacterium; assembly: GCA_035546635.1. NCBI lineage: Bacteria > Pseudomonadati > Pseudomonadota > Gammaproteobacteria > Gammaproteobacteria bacterium. The sequence goes on along the minus strand of DASZWJ010000040.1, from coordinate 30,002 downwards.
ACAAAGAGGTTAATATGTCAGAGACAGAAGGTAAAGAACTATCCAATAGAAAAAAGCCCAAACAAATACCAGAAGATGACAATCCAACAAAATTTCTCAATCTAGAATATCTCCTTCGAAAACAGCCTACAATTACTTCTGCTATTGAACTTTTGAAAGAATTTATTAAACAGGCGGATGGATTACAGTTCAATTCTCTTGAAGATTTAGATCAAGCTTGGAGCGCTCAACAAAATAACAAGCCATCAGATCAAAAACATCCAATATCCACTGCTCCTGCGACTTCTACATCAGCCGAAACTCCCCGTAAAATCAAAGATGATGCAAAACGAAAAACAAAACCAGCTCCCGCTAAGCAAGGTCCAATTGAAACACTTAGAGAAATTCCAACCTTATTAGCATTGTTTCATGAAGAAATATTTTCACAGCTTGCCTTTGTCCGGGATTTTTCTTTTATTGATCCTCTTCTTTCCACCCTACTTCGCATTCATATCGCTTATTTGCTGCAAATTAAAAAATTTGACCCCATGTCAACAGAAACTGCAATATGCCAATATATTGATAATATTCTTAGTCAATATAATTCCTTGTTCACTACAGCTCATCTAGCAGACCCAGATAAGAAAGATAGTTTAGAATTTACTAATCAAGAACATTTCATATCCTATACAAAACCAGAAATTTATAAAGCAACATGTCTAGTAGCTTCTAATGAAATAGAAAGAATTTCTAAAGCAACAGCGGTCTCATTGCCAGAATTTAATAAACTCTTAGATCAGTTACTTATTAACTGCAACATGTGCAATATTAATATATTAAAAGACTTACAAACCAGATCGCCTATTTTATGTCATTATGCAGATGAACAGGAACAGGCAGCAATGGTAGGAATTAATCGCACCATGTCAGCTCCAATTGATGACATTGTTCTGCATTGGGAGCAAGCATTTTTAAAAGAATGTAAATCGAAAGAAATCTCAATTCCCGTGCCTACAAATCAACATCCAACTTTATTGGAGCGCCTTAAAAGATTTAGCATTTCGGAAATAGTAGTAAAATCAGGACAAGCTTTAGTATTCTACAATACTCTCCTAGCTCTTTTTAATTTAAAAAATATTATATCTACTGCCATTGATTGTCTTGCCCAAATTATTGAACTTGACGTAAACGCACTGAACCAATCATTAACAAAAGGTAATTTAAGTACAAAAGACAGGCCAAATACTAGGATTATGGTTGCGGCTTTCAAAAACGCCATCGCTTTAAATGATAATGATAGCGCTTTTACCTTATTAGATTACATGTTAGAAAGCTATTATTACTTAGCCCAAGAGAAGCGAATGGGAAGTTCAAGTTCAACACTATCTTCAACAACAACTAATACCCATTTGATACAACTAATAGAGGCTTTTAAAAGCATATTTAGATTTGCAAATAATTTGCATCCAACCAATGAGACCGCCCAAGCAATTGTTTCTTTTACAAGACAGCCAACTCAACTTCCAAAGCCATCTAAAACAAGTCTTCTTTCTAGTAGCGATTCCAGCCGCAGTAATTTTAATAACAGTAGCTCTACCAGCAGTAGTCAAACAGAAAAAGAGAAAAAGGAAAGCCAAGCAAAACATACTGAAATAAGTTCTCCTGTTAGTGATAGCAGCAGCAGCGAAACACCCCGCACACTCACATCCTCCCAAAGAGAAGAAGAAAAAGAAAAGAAAAAAGAGCCCCCACTGGAACAACCTGAGAAAGAACCACCCACTAGCAACAATGGCCAACTAACACCAGACGGCCTAAAAAAATTGGCTTATGAATTAAATGGCGAAAATAGACCCCAGGTTGTAAAAGCACTTTTTCATAACGTAGATACACTTACCCTTAAGGACTATCAATCTCATCACATCTCATTTGATCGATTGATACCTCATTTGCAGCGAAGTGGTAAATCATTTAAGATCGATCTATCGGATAATGATTCACGGGATTGGAAGAGGGATTCATTAAGTAAACTACTGAAACAAATTCCAGTAACCGCTTTGAAACTACGCAATACCCCTTATCTGGGCAACCTTGATTGGTTAACGTTTTTACTACCCAACATGCATGACCTAGAAGAATTAGATATCTCCTCTACAAAGATCCAAACGAATTTATATCATCATGCCAGTGCCAGCGAAAAACGCACCCTGGAAGAATTTATAAATGCATTAACTCAACATCGTACATTAAAAAAATTACATATGCAGAATAACCTTTTATGTCCGCCTGCTTTGAAAATTTTATTTGATGCCATCCCAAATCTTAAGTTACAGGTATTTAACATTTACCCCTCTTCTAGGCTCAATGAGTATCCCAGTTGCGCAGAATCATGGAAGATCTTAGCAGAGAAAATAAAAGATAATACAACCCTAGTAGCTATGGACTTGCCAGCATTACCTTGTTCAGGCGTAAGTGAACCATGTGAAAAGATACGACAACAACTAAAAAAGAATCAATTAGCGGAAAGCAAACCGCCTAAAAGCCTATCTCCTCCTGAGGAAAAATCTCCTCAAAAATATATTGAAAATTTTTTTAGCAGCGCCTCTTCAACATCTACTTCAACCTCTGTACCTATACAAAAACTTACGGTTACATCACCACCCTCTATTTCATTAGAAAACACATCAAGCGCCGCAACTGAAAAGGATGAACCGACAAAAGTAGCAACTACTCTCGGCCTAACATCTACCTCTTAACGCTATCGCTATTGACCAGCATTTTCAATCACACCGTGTAAGATATAGCATTATTGAGAAAATTTTATGCCATAGTATTTGATATCTTCTTTTCTAATGGCGAAATTTAATTCATATTTTGTAGCCGGCCCGCTACCTATTTGCTTAAAAACTTCCATTTGGTGAAGATGCTGCAGACGATTAAGGGAAGGCCGCAGGCCTGAGGGGGGATTTAAAAGAGTTTTGGGTGCCTTAATGACAGCTCTTTAAATCCCCCTTGCGGCCTTCGACCCCCTTTTTCAAAGGGGGTAAAGAATATCTACTGCTTATGGCTTAACTTTAAAATTAGTCACATTAACCGCCCTAACTTCGGCAGTATCTCTGGCAATCGTGATTGCTCTCATGCGCATGTCTTCGGTAGGCACACTGCCTGTCAAGGTCACCACACCATCATTGGTGGTCACACTGATTTTGTAAGATTTCATGTCTTTTTCTGCTAACAATCTCGCTTTAACCTTGCTGGTGATGACGGAGTCATCGGTATATTGGCCTACAGGACCTTTATCTTTGGCAACCGCATAGCCGCCTGCTGCAGCACCTCCACCTAATAATACGGCAACACATCCGGTCATGGTTAAAGATAGGAATAGCACTGCTAATAATTTTAAGATGATTTTCATGGAGTTTTTCTCTAAATAATTCGCGGCCTTTTTCCTTCTCCCACAAGGGGAGAAGGAAAAAGGCTAGGGCTAATATGAGGCATCACAATTTCTGCCAATGCTTGTATATGCAGCGGTTGGTCATTCAAAGCCGGAATATAATTTAATTCCAAACCACCTGCTGCTAAAAATATTTCTTTATTTCTTAAGGATATTTCTTCTAAAGTTTCCAAACAATCTGCAGAAAAACCGGGGCAAATCACATCCACGGTTCTGACTCTTTCCCGCGCCAGATTTTTTAATATGACATCGCAGTAAGGTGTAAGCCATTTCTGGCGGCCAAAACGTGACTGGAACACCACCTGCCAGCTATCATCAGCAATATCCAACTGCGCTGCAACCAAACGCGCGGTTTTATGGCACTGCTCAAAATACGGATCACCCTGCTCAACGCTGCGTGCGGGTATACCATGAAAAGAAAATAGCAGCTTCTCACCTTTAGCTTTTTGTTGCCAGCTGTCCTGAATGCGACACACCAAAGCACGTATATAATGCGGATTATCCGCATAATGATTGATTAAATGCAACGCTGGGATAAAACGCCAGGTTCTCAAAATGCGAGAGATACAATCAAAAGTTGAACCGGTAGTTGCTGCAGAATATTGCGGATACAAGGGGAGTGCAATTATTTTTTCAGCACCCTTTTCACGCAGCTGCTCCAAGGCACTTGCAATCGAGGGTGTACCATAACGCATACCCAAAGCGATGTTAGGAAAATCAACGCCACGTTCCTTTAAATTAGCACTCAAACCTTGCACCTGTCGCCTGGCGAAATATAACAACGGTGATCCGTGCTCCGTCCAAATTTTCTTATAAAGCGCAGCAGAATAACGCGACCTCAGCGGTAATATCAAACCATACAACAAAGGCCACCATTGCCAACGTGGCAATTCAACAATGCGGGTATCGCTTAAGAATTCACGCAAGTAATGCCTGACAGCTTTGGGCGTTGGTGCTGCGGGAGTCCCTAAATTAGTTAATAAAATACCGGTAGAGTTTGTGCTATAGGTCATATTACACACCTTGTCCATTGCCAGGCTTTGTTGAATATATGATATGGATCACCTAAGCTTGAGCTCAATTTCTTCAAATTATTCAACAATGCTATGCCATTTTGAAAAAGGGAAAACTGTCGACTAGTTAATGTTCTTAGCCACCTGATTACCAATATAAGCACCACCTAAAGTGCCACCAATAGTGCCGAGCGTACTGCCGCCAGTGAAAGCATTACCCACATAACCACCTGCCACCCCACCACCGACTGTGCCTACATCTTGTTTAGTTATGGTATGACCACACCCAGCACTGATAACGCAAGCAAAAATAATAAAAGCAAAACCTATCAATCTCATATACCTTCCTCAGTGTTTTTAGAATAGTGACTTTAATTTATACAAATGGTTGGCACTATGCAAGCAAGGAAGTGTCAATCTTCATCATAAAGTCGTTTCTTAATCGCAGTTAGCGTCTGTTGGATGGTGTGGATTGAGCGCGGCACAATAAATAATGTGTCATCGCCTGCCACTGTGCCTAAAATACCCAGTTCTGCTGCCTGGCGGTCTAATAACGCCGCGATTAAAGAAGCGGAGCCTGGATTGGTGCGGATGATAATCAGTGTCTCATTGGCAGCAATATCAATAATCAACTGGGCTAATGAGCTTTGCGCAGAGGGTAAAAGCGGCTCGCGCGGCAAGGAATAACTGCTTTCACCCTGTTGATTGGTTACCTTGATGGCGCCTAACCTGCGCAGCAGCCGTGAAATTTTCGACTGATTAATATAAAAACCCTGCTGTTGCAACGCTTGTTTAATTTCCGCCTGGGTGCTGACAGTTCCAGATAATAACAAGGTTTTGAGGGCGTTTAGGAGCTTTTGGGATTGGTTAAAATCAGGTACACGATGCTTAGGGTCATTCATAAAGTTACATACCTCATTTGTGACACAAGGGGGTCAGCAGGAATTGCTATGAATTATGAAGCATATTTGTCTAAAAAATCAAAAACTGGCTTGACATAGGCATAATTCCTATGTGATTTTATGATCCATACTTTACGCGGATTCCTGTGATATGCACCCTAAAATAATCGTTCAAGGATTACATAAATCCTTTAAAGAGCAGCAAATCTTAAAGGGTGTGTCCTTCACAGCGAATACCGGGGATGTCGTCGCCCTGATGGGCAGTAGCGGTTCTGGCAAAAGCACTTTGCTACGCTGCATTAATTTGTTAACAACGCCTGATGCGGGTGTTATACAGATCGATAAACAGATATTAGCATTTGAACCTGATAAACCGCATCCCTTATCACACAAAGAAGTGACAAAATTGCGTATCAAAATTGGCATGGTATTCCAGCAATTTAATCTTTGGGCGCATAAAACTGTGATGGAAAACCTCATTGAAGCGCCAGTGCATGTGTTAAAGCAGCAAAAATATTTAGCCCTGGAGCAAGCTGAAGTTTTACTAGAAAAAGTAGGATTAATAGACAAAAAAAATCAATATCCGGTACAACTGTCCGGTGGACAGCAGCAACGCGCTGCTATCGCCCGTGCTTTAATGATGAAACCAGAAATCATGCTGTTTGATGAGCCGACTTCAGCCTTAGATCCTGAGATGGTAGGTGAGGTGCTGAATGTCATGCAATCTCTGGCAGCCGAAGGCATGACCATGCTAGTTGCGACTCATGAGTTAGGATTTGCCCGCAATGTTGCAGGTCAGGCTATTTTCCTCGATCAAGGAATTATCGTTGAACATGGGGTAGCAAAAGAAATGTTCAAGAATCCTAAAACCAGTCGCTTTGCTAGGTTTTTGGAGGCGGTGCAGCATTGAAATGACTTGAGTATGACAACTATATATTATCCATCCACACCCCAATATTCGGAGACTCCATAGAATGAAAAAACTGCTTCGGCCTTTACTCATAGGTTTATTCTTGTTCAGCAATTTCTCTGCGATAGCTGCCATACCCCAAACAATCAGCTTCGCCACTGAAGCCACCTATCCTCCCTTTGAGTACATTGACGCTAAAGGCAATATGCAAGGCTATGATATCGATCTCGCCAAAGCGTTGTGCGAAGAAATGAAAGTGCAATGCACCTTTAGTAACCAGCCTTTTGACAGCCTTATTCCCAGTTTAAAATTAGGCAAATTCAACGCCTTAATTGGCGCCCTCGGCATTACTGACGCCAGAAAACAACAGGTTGATTTCACTGATCCTTATTTGGCTGCTACTGCCAGCTTTGTTGCACCCGTTGCAAGTCACTTAACACTTTCACCTGATAGCCTGAAAGAAAAAACCATCGGCGTTCAAGGTGGCACAACTTATGAACAATATCTAGCCATTGATTATAAAGATATCGTCAAAATCAAAACCTACACCAGCCTCCAAGATGCCCTGTTAGATTTAAATTCTGGGCGCATTGATGCCGTGCTGGGTGATACCCCTTCCATTACTGACTGGTTACAAAAACACGATACTGACAAAAAATACGCCTTAGTTGGCTCAGCTATTAATAATCCGAAAATGTTCGGCGTTGGCTACGCCATTGCCGTGCAAAAAGGTAATCAAGAATTAGTCGATGCATTTAACGCAGCCCTTAAAAAAATCAAAGAAAATGGTACTTATCAAAAATTGAATGCTACCTATTTCCCTGAGCACTGATGTGATATTTTCGGGTTATTTTCCACAAATCTTATCGGGCGCCTGGGTGACTATCCAGGTCGCCTGCTGCTCACTGGTCTTAGGTTTAATCCTGGGGTTACTTGGCGCTTCCCTAGAATCCTCCAAATGGCGTTGGTTGCGTTATATCGCAACCAGCCTCATTTCCATTATTCGCGGTGTGCCTGAACTTTTGGTGCTGTTTTTTATCTATTTTGGCGGCACTATTCTGCTCACGCAATTGGCTGGGCATTATGTGAATGTCTCAGCTTTTCTTGCTGGAGTTGTTGGGCTCGCACTTATTTTTGGCTCATATGCTTCACAAGTGTTCCGCGGCGCGTTTCTTGCCATACCTATAGGCCAAATTGAAGCGGCACGCGCCTTAGGATTGAATCGATCCCTAATTTTTATTCGTATTCAACTACCGCAAGCTTGGCGGCACGCGTTGCCTGGTTTAAGCAATCTCTGGCTAGTGCTGCTCAAAGATACTGCCCTTGTGTCTTTAATTGGTCTTGCCGATCTGATGAATAAATCCCAAGTGGCTGCTTCCACTACCCATGAGCCATTTGTATTTTTTATGACTGCGGCATTTTTGTATTTAATCATGACCTCGATTTCACAATGGATCATGGGAAAGTTGTCAGCTAATGCGACAAGGCACCTACAGCAATGAATTTACTTGATTATGCTCCAGATTTTTTACATGGTTTAATGGTGACAATCGGCTTGATGGCTTGCGCTTTGGCTTTAGGACTGGTGTTAGCACTGCTCATGACCTTGGCGGCTATCTCCAAATATCCTTTACTGCGGGCGCCGGTGAATGCCTTTGTGTTTTTTATGCGTGGCACACCGCTTTTAGTACAAATATTTCTAATTTACTACGGCAGCGGACAATTCGACTGGCTTAAAGCCTCACCACTTTGGATCTTGCTGCGTGAACCGTTTGCCTGTGCGGTCATCGCTTTTGCTTTGAATACTTCGGCTTATACCACGGTATTACTTAAGGGTGCCATTGCCTCAGTACCAGAAAACGAAGTAGCCGCTGCGGCTGCACTAGGTATGTCAAGGGGGTTAATGCTGCGGCGGATTATTTTTCCACGCGCTATGCGTATGGCGTTACCGGCTTATTCCAATGAAGTTATTATGATGCTAAAGGGTACTTCGCTGGCAAGTACGATTACTTTATTAGATTTAATGGGCGTGACTAATCAAATCATCGCTAAAACTTATGCCACCATGGAATTTTTGTGTATTGCTGGCATTTTGTATTTGTGCCTGAATGTGATTATTGTTGGGTTGTTTAAGATGCTTGAGCGTAGGGCTAATGTGTATTTGCAGCCGAATTAAGGTCTGCTAACATCAAAGGGGGGCGAATAGTTACAGATAATGCTATAATCTTCTTCCACTCTTTTGTTTTTTGAGGAAAAACCATGCATCCCAGTGAATACGATAAAGACTTCTATGCTTGGACTATACATAATGCTGAACTGATACGTCAAAAAAAATTTCAAGAAATTGATGTAGCACATATTGCCGAGGAGCTTGAAAGTATGGGAAAAAGCGAAAAGCGTGAGCTAGCCAGCCGATTAGCAGTACTGATTGCACATTTACTTAAATGGCAACATCAACCAGCACGAAGAGGCAAAAGCTGGAAATTTACCATTAAAGCACAGCGGATTGCTTTACTACGGTTGTTCAATGAAAGTCCGAGTTTAAAATATGAAATAAATGCATTAGCAGACTCATATGAAGAAGCCATTTTATTCACAGCCAGCGAAACCGGTCTTGATGAAAATGCCTTTGCAGATACTTGTCCCTTTAGTTTAGAGGAATGCTTAAACAAAGATTTTTTTCCAACTTAAAGAGCACTTTAATCACTTAATTATTATACTTCGTAGGATCAACCACCCCCGCCTCTGCAAACCCTTTCTTACGCAGCTCACAGCTGTCACATCTGCCACATGCCAAGCCATTTGTATCTGCTTGATAACAGGTGATGGTGGTTGCATAATCGACGCCCAATGTCACACCAAGCTGTATGGTTTCAGCTTTGGAAAGATTGAGAATAGGCGTATGTATTTTGAAGGTTGTGCCTTCTACACCGGTTTTTGTCGCCAAAGTGGCGAGCTTTTGAAATGCGGCAAAATATTCAGGACGGCAATCAGGGTATCCTGAATAATCAACAAAGCTAGCACCAATAAAAATATCTTCAGCCCCTAAAACTTCTGCCCAACCCAAAGCAATGGCTAAAAAAATAGTATTGCGCGCCGGCACATAGGTCACTGGAATGCCACCTGCCGGATTATAATCAGGCACGCTAATGGCAACATCCGTCAATGCCGAACCACCAAATTGACCAATGGGTAAATCAATTATTTTATGATCTTTGACCCCATAGCTCGCTGCAATATTTTTTGCTGCAGTCAATTCTATGTTGTGTTTTTGTGCATAATTGAAGGTTAAGGCATAACATTCAAAGCCTTGCGATTTTGCAATGGCAAGGCATGTGGTGGAATCTAGACCACCTGATAATAAGATGACGGTTTTTTTCATTTTTGACTCTTCATACCCAAAGCGCGATAATATATCCCATTAAAAATCATTAGTAAAAAATTGTGAATACAGACCGCTGCCGTTGCATATTACGCTTGATAATACTCAGTATAACCCTCTGTTATGCCGCCTGCGCCAATGCGAGTATCAATGATCCATTTAATACTGATGCTTTGACTACCAGCAATCCTCAAACTTATTGGCGGGGAACAACTGACCTGACGCTCAATGATATCGCTATTCAAAAAGCCGTGAGCTTATTACCACATAAACCCCTGACCCTGAGCGAAATTACCGATTTTGCCCTACGCAATAATCCCACAACACGTCTGGCCTGGGCACAGGCAAAATTTGCAGCAGCAAGCCTTGGCAATGCTAAAAGTGCTTATTTGCCCCAAATCACCGCCGGTTTAAGCGCCCAATACTCATCCAATCTCTTTTCTAACAACCAAGGCTCAGGGAATACCACTGGACCTAATTTTAGCTTGAGCTATCTTTTATTGGATTTTGGCACTCGCGCCAATACTGTGCGCGCTCAACATTATGCTTTGATTGCTGCTAATTTAAATCAGAACAGCGCCATTCAACAGCTGATTTTTCAAATAGAACAAGCCTACTATCAAGTATTGGGGCAGCAAGCGCTGATTGTAGCTAACCAGCAAAGTGTGGCAGAAGCCAATACCAGCGTCAAAGCATCACAAGCCTTGCGCTCACAAGGTCTGGCTACCGTGGGTGATGTCTATCAAGCACAATCTTCACTCGCTCAAGCGACCTTAAGTTTGGAACAAGCCACAGGAAATTATCAGATCGCCTTGGGGCAGCTTGCAACCGCAATGGGCGTGCCTGCCAATACGCCATTGCAATTGACGCCATTAACCGAAGTTTTGCCTATTCATAAAGTCAGCGACAATATGCAGACTTTAATGGCTAAAGCAACGCATAATCGTCCTGACCTCCTAGCAGCTGCCGCCCAAGTGCGCCAAAGCGAATCACAGCTGACCGCCACCAAAGCTGCCGCTTTACCTGTAGTCTCTTTGAATGCTTCAGCAGGTCCTGTGACCATCGACAATGTTGGCACAACTAACACGTCCATCAGTTTAAACCTCACAGTGCCACTGTTCACCGGATATTCGCAAACCTATCAAGTCAGACAAGCTAAAGCCCAGGTATTGGCATCAGAGGCCGATCGTGACACCTTATACCAACAAGTTAAATTGCAGGTTTGGCAAGCCTATTATGCTTTACAAACTGCCGGTGCTAATGTCAGTAGTAGTGAAGTTTTCTTAAAAAGCAGCCTGCAGGCTAGTAAACAAGCCCGAGGCCAGTATCAGGCTGGGGTAGGGAATATTTTATCGGTGCTCTCTACTCAATCTTCTTTAGCCACTGCACGCGTGCAGAGTATACAGGCGAGATTAAACTGGTATATTGCATTAGCACAACTAGCGCAGGCTATGGGGCAGTTATCATCCTGACTCGCGAATTGAACTCAACTATCAGAAACCTATGAAAAAATCATTTCCAATCCGTCCAGCTATAGTGCTCAGTGTCATTGTGCTGTTATGTATTTACATTTGGCTAAGTACCAAACCCACTGTGCATAATGCGCCTAAAAAAGGCGGCTTTAACAAAACTTTTGTCGTTCAAGTCACCCGCCCGATTATAAAACCGGTACCCGTCACTTTAGACGAAGTAGGAACCGTAGAAGCCGAAGAAACCGTCTCCATCATTCCTCAAGCCAGTGGTATATTAAAAAGCATTCATGTCGCTCAAGGTCAAAATGTACAAGCCGGTGAATTGCTATTTGAAATTGATCCAGCTGTTTATTTAACCGCTGTCGCCCAAGCTAAAGCTAACTTAGAACGTGACCAGGCACAACTGGCTTTATTAAATGCCAATGCCGAACGTTATGCGGCACTGGCAAAACTGGAATACGTCACCCGACAACAATCAGATGAGGCGCAAGCTGCTGCCTCAGCACAAAAAGCTGCCGTGGCAGCTGACCAAGCTCAGCTTAACCAGGCAAATATCCAATTAGGCTATACGCAAATTCGTGCACCCATCTCAGGCAAAGCTGGTGCTATTACTGTACATCAGGGCGATTTAATCAGTGCAAACAATGCCTCTCCACTTTTGGTCATCAATCGCTTAGATCCGGTATTAATCGACTTTAGCATCAGCCAAAACCAATTACCGGATTTACTACATTATCAAAAAGCGGGTACTTTAAAAGTAAAAATTATTAAAGAAAGTGGCTCTGACGTTTTAGGACGTGGAGAATTATCTTTTATCAACAATAACGTCAATCCACAAACCGGCACAGTACAGATAAAAGCCAAAGCACCCAATACTGATTTTGCTTTGTGGCCAGGACAGTTAGTGACAGTACGGTTGTTTTTGACCACAGAACCAAAAGCGCTGGTCATTCCTGAAAATGCTGTGCAACTCGGCCAAAATGGCAATTTTGTGTATTTATTGAAACAGGGTAAAGCGGTGGTACAACCGGTGACGGTTTCACGACAAATTAAACATCAAGCGGTGATTGCTAAGGGGCTGGGCGGGAATGAAGCAGTGATTACTGAAATCCCACCAGGATTAAGTGATGGAACTCTGGTGCAGGTGGCGGATGGTTTGGCCTCGAAAAGCACTGAAAAAACTTGAACTATAAATCCTTTCCTTGTGTGCATACCCAAACACCTGGTATGAGAGGAATATAATGCAGAAGGGTGAAATTTACATTTATTCAATAACATCACCACAAAAACCTCATGAACATTTCTAAACTCTTCATACAACGCCCCGTCATGACACTTGTCTTGACCATCGCGGTCATTGTGTTCGGCTGGTTTGCTTATCAAGCATTACCCATCAGCGAATTACCAGAAATAGACTTCGCCACTATCAGTGTCTCAGCCAGCCTACCTGGCGCTGATCCCGAAACCATGGCCAATGCCGTAGCAACGCCATTGGAAAAACAATTCAGCGCCATTGCTGGGTTAGACTCCATGACTTCCACTAATAGCCAAGGACAAACCTCCATCACCCTGCAATTTGCGCTAGATCGCAATATTGACGCCGCTGCGCAAGATGTCCAGACCGCCATCGCCCAAACTAGCAAATCTTTACCTGCTGATATGACCAATCCCCCAACGATGCGCAAAGTCAATCCTGCCTCTTCACCGATTATTTTTTTAGCATTAACCGGCGACAATATTCCTCTCACGACATTGGATGAATATGCGCAAACCTATATCGCCCAGCGCCTGTCGATGGTCAATGGCGTAGCACAAGTCCAGGTTTTTGGCAGCCAGCAATATGCAGTGCGCATTCATTTGAACCCTAGTGCTATGGCCGCGCGTAATCTGAGTAGCACAGACATCATCGAAGCTATTAAGGCCGCCAACACCAATCAACCCGCTGGCACATTGCGCACACCCGAGCGCACTTATGCCGTAAAAACCTCAAGCCCCTATACCGATGCGATTAGCTTCAACCAGGCCATCATTGGCTTTGTCGGCGGTGCAGCCGTGCGCCTCAAAGATGTCGGTTACGCCGAAGACAGTGTAGCCAACAATCAGGCAGCCGCCTGGTATGATAAACATCGAGCCATTATTTTAGCGATACAGCGCCAACCTGGATCTAATACCGTAGCGGTAGCCGATGCAATACATCAATTACTACCGGAGCTCACGCAAAAACTGCCGGGCGGCGCTAAACTGCATATCGTCTACGACCGCTCTGAATTTATCCGCGCAGCATTAAATGAAATGAAATTTACCCTGATACTGGCTATTGTGTTGGTCGCCGGCATTATTCTCTTATTCCTCGGGCGTATCGCACCGACGATTATCGCCATGTTATCCCTACCGGTTTCCCTGATTGCTACTTTCGGGTTGATGTATGTACTCGGCTACAGTATTGATAATCTGTCCTTGATGGGACTGATATTAGCCGTAGGCTTTATTGTCGACGATGCGATCGTGGTGCTGGAAAATATTGTGCGTTATCTGGAACAAGGTTTTAACCGCATGGAAGCAGCACTCAAAGGCAGTCAGGAAATCTTTTTTACCGTAATTTCTATGACGATTTCTTTAGTTGCGGTTTTTATACCGATTCTGTTTATGGGTGGCTTGCTAGGGCGATTATTTCATGAGTTTGCCGTTGTGGTGGGTATTTCTATTTTGATTTCAGGTATTGTGGCGCTGACTTTAACCCCGATGCTGTGCTCGCGCTTACTACGACAACCTAACGCAGGAAATACCGCTTTAAAACGCGATGAATCTAGCTACAACACGCATTCTTTATTTCCCTGGTTTGAACGTCTGTTTATTCAAAGTAAAAATTTTTATGAACAAAGTCTGCGCTCTGCACTCAATCACAGCAAAGGCATGTTGATTATGACTGGGGTGGTGCTGGTTTTGACCATAGGACTATTCGGCATTGTCTCCAAAGGTTTTATTCCTTCTGAAGATACTGGTTTTATTATGGGCATGACTAAAGTTCCTGTAGGCCTACCCTATTCTGATCTGGTTAAGCGGCAACAAACCGTAGCGGAAGCGGTGAGGGCCACCCCCGGCGTTGAACAGATTATTTCGGTTATAGGCCAGGGTCGCAATGGCGGCAACACCAATGGTGGGCAACTGCATGTCCGCCTTAAACCACCATCTGAACGCGACCTCACCGCGGACGAAATTATTTCACAACTGCGCCGCAGCCTGCAGAAAATTCCCGGCATACAGACATTTTTCCAAAATCCGCCCGCTATACAGGCAGGTCCTGCCGTCAGCAGCAGTAATTATCAATATGTGCTGCAAGGCCATGACTTACAACAATTGCAAACCGCATCCGTGCAATTACAGCAACAAATGGCGCAATTACCTGGCATCCGCGATGTGAACAGTGATTTAGATCTCAGCAATCCTGAAGTCCGAGTAAAAATTCTTTATGACCGTGCAGCTGCCCTTGGTGTCACTGCAGATGCCATTCAAACGGCATTATACGATGCTTATGGCACCCGCCAAATCAGCACCATTTATACGCCTACTGATGAATATCAAGTGATTGCAGATATCGATACCGAGCACCAACGCCATGTCAATTCGCTCAACACTATCTATGCGCGTTCCGGTAATGGCAGTTTAGTACCCTTATCGGCTCTAGTCGAACTAGAACAAGGCACTGGACCGATCAGTGTTAATCATTATGGCCAGTTACCTGCCGTGATGCTGTCTTTCAACCTGGCAACTGGTGCATCACTTGGAGCTGTTACCCAGGAAATTGAGGCACTGGCTAAAACCGTGTTGCCAGCCGGTGTGACTGGAACTTTCGCCGGTTCCGCGCTGGCATTTAAAGATTCACTGCGCACATTACCTTTATTACTGTTGATGACTATTTTTGTGATTTATGTGGTATTGGCGATATTGTATGAGCATTTCATTCACCCAATCACGATTCTTACGGCATTGCCGTTTGCCAGTTTTGGCGCGCTGTTGATGTTGATGTTATTTCATCTGGAGCTAGATATTTTTAGCTTTATCGGCATTATCATGCTGGTGGGTCTGGTTAAAAAGAACGGTATTATGATGGTGGATTTCGCTATCGAAGCACGCCGCACACAAAATTTGAGTGCTTATGATGCCATTGTGCAAGCCTGCCTGACGCGATTTCGTCCGATTATGATGACCACCATGACAGCGATTTTAGCGACGCTGCCGTTGGCAATTGGGCTTGGTACTGGTGGAGAAGCACGAAGACCAATGGGTGTTGCCGTAGTCGGCGGGTTGTTATTTTCGCAAATGTTGACGCTGTATGTGACACCGGTGTTTTATTTGGTGTTGGATAATCTGTCGCGACGTGGAAGAAAAAGGATCCCTGATCGGCAATCTCCTTCTCTCCTTGCAGGAGAAGAAGATTAGGGGTAACTCTGCCCACTCCCCTTCACTGTCATCCTGAGCGTAAGCGAAGGATGACAGTAAAAGGGGATAATTACGATTGGGGTATGAAATTTTCAACAGTGATTGCCCAACGCTCATGGTCACGCCATTCACCATTGATTTTAAGATAATATTTAGAATACCCTTCTTTCTGAAATCCGCTATTTTTTACCAAATGAATTGAACGGTAGTTTTCCGGCTGAATATTGGCTTCCACACGATGTAAATTCATTTCAAAAAAAACTTTTTTTAGAACCAATGCCAGTCCTGCCTGCATATAACCTTTGCCTGTATATTCAGCAACTCCATAGAATCCCAAATACGCACTCTGAAACACACCGCGCACAATTTCATTCAAATTAAACACCCCGACAATATCTCCTGCCTGATCACACACCAAAAAACTTTTTTGATTGTCTTGCCGATAGCGCTGTAAATAATTTTTAAATTCTTCTGACGTTTGCGGTGCTGTTACCCAAGGATAATGCAGTGCTCGGCTATTTTGCATGGCTGTTAGAAACTTATCTTCATCATCACGCTTGGGTTCTTGTATTGAGACTATTGGCTTTTTGATTATCGTCATCATGCGTTCTTTTTATAGGATTTAAACACTTGGTATATTGTGTAACCTGTGTTATACATTAATAAGAGGTGATTTCTAATGTATAAAATAGCAACTATTAATACTCCTATCGAGCCTGAATTAAAACATAAGGCAGAAGCCATATTGCATAAAGTGGGGCTAACTTCAGCCGAAGCCGTCCGCTTATTTTACAAGCAAATTTGTCTTAGAAAAGGCTTGCCTTTTGAGGTAAAGATACCTAACCCAAAAACTTTGAAAGCTATGCGCGATGCTGAAGAGGGAAAAACGCATAAAGTTAAACATATTGATGAGCTATTCAAGGATTTAGAATAATCACATGCTGAATGTAGAATATACAAATCAATTTAAGCGTGACCTTAAGCTCTCCAAACGTCGGCACAAAAATTTAAGTAATCTGCAAGCAATTATGCAGACTATACAACTCGAAAAGAAAATCAATACAGTCATCATTACCAACACTCATGATCACATCATTTATCCTAGATTATCATTAGGAAATTATTATTATGCATAATCCACCTCATCCAGGCGAATTTATTCGAGAAATTTGCTTAAAACACCTGCACTTAACTGTAACTCAAGCCGCACGCGATTTAGGAGTAACACGAAAGGCACTCTCAGAGCTGTTAAATGGTAAAACAGGTATCAGTCCAGAAATGGCCTTACGATTAGCCAAAGCTTTTAACACAACTCCTGAAAGCTGGCTTACACAACAAGTTCATTATGATTTGTGGAAAGCCAAAAAGAATGAAAAAAATCTAAAAGTAAAAGTTTTACGGAAGCATAAAGACACTCATTAAGCGCCTAGTCTTTTTAAGCGATGATAATTTAAAGCTGTCTAATCAACTTTAAAGCGTTGCGTTTATTATTTATATTCAGCTTCCCGTATAAACTAATAATTTGTGCCAATACATCATCCTCTACATAGAAATAAGCTACTGGAAGTTCTAAAACTCTAGCTATTTCTGACAATATTGAAAAATCAGGCGTATGTTTTCCAGTTTCATATTGATTCATACGTGCACTGGCAACAAACTCATCAATACCCGCCAAAATCCCTAGCTGTTTTTGAGATAATCCTGCAGCTAAACGCGCTTCTTTCAGTCGCATACTGATAGGTGATTTTTCTGACATTTTAGCTCTTCTCATTGATAACACGAGCTAAGATAATCTTAGTTTTTAGCTTGACGAGATACTAAGACTTCCTTAGTATGCTTCTGGCTCATCATTACACAGGAATCACTTATGTCGGCACTTTCTTTAGAAACTAAAGATGAAATTGACATTTGTATCAAAAAAATAAAAGCCATACTAACTTGTACTATCTTTTCAACTATTTTTTTGAAAGATGGGATGGCTTTTGATAACGATACATTATATTCAGCATTTTGTATTGCTGATGATTATATAAAAAATCTAGAATTACTAATTCATAACGCATCGGAACAAAATGCTAATCCAAGAATACTTGGCTGACTCACACTCCATTTTCCAGGAAAATGGAGTGTAGGGCTACATCATCAGTGGATTGATTCTTTACTCTAGAGACTCAACCTCGAATCTTTTTTTCCGACCTTCGAAGAAATGACAAATACATAGATTGAATAATACTTCTTGAATAATGCCTAGCCACTTGAGAAATAAACCTTGGAAAATCGATGTGTGCGCTATGATCGGCTTTATCGGAAATAGTCCGCACAACTGTAAATGGAATGTTATGTTCAACACAGACTTGCGCAACTGCAGCACCTTCCATTTCTACAGCTAAAACTTTCGGCATCGCTTGTTCTATTTGTTGTTTTTGCGCGTTAGTTGCTATAAAAGCATCACCACTCGCTATAATCCCGCGATGGCATACCGGAGCAATTATATCAAATTCTTTCAATACCAGAGGGGGAATGATTTTTCTAATCTCATTATGACAAAATAATTTCGCAGAATTTTCTGCTGATGCTGAAAGTGCTTTATCCGCTTTAAGCATAGAAAGTCCGGTCAATGGAATTTCAAATTGTTTAAATAATGGCCTGGCATCCAGGTCATGCTGATAAAGTTCCTCAGCAATAACGACATCACCAATATTTAATTGGTCATCAATCGCACCGGCAACGCCAACAAAAATAATGCTATCGACAGGATATTTAGCAATCAATGTGCTGGCCGCCATAGCTGAAGCTACTTTTCCCCAACGCGAAAATACTAAAGTCGTTTCAATACCATAAAGCTTGCCGGAAAAATATTCTCTAGACGCAGTTTTATCAACAACTAAATCCGTCATATCCGCTTTTAAAATATCTATTTCTTCTGGCATAGCGCCTATAATACCTATTGACACTTGAAGTCTCCCCGTGAAATTTTACTATCAATATTCAGATTTTAATCTAAGGTTTTCTTATAACGCAGCAACCCAATCGTCATTGCCACCAACATGAAAACACCAATTGGCCAAATTTCTCGCCAGATGTCTGTCAATCCTGTACCTTTTAACAATATACCGCGCACAATCCGTAAAAAATGTGTCAATGGCAATATCTCACCCACATATTGCGCCCACTGCGGCATACCTTTAAACGGGAACATAAATCCCGATAACAAAATCGACGGCAGGAAGAAAAAAAACGCCATCTGCATCGCTTGTAGTTGGTTTTGTGCAATGCTAGAGAACGTCAATCCCATAGCTAAATTAGCAGCGATAAAGGGTAAAACAGCAAAAAGTAATAATAACAAACTGCCTTCAATAGGCACCTTAAAAAGTAAATTTGCGACTAGCAAAATCAAACAAACCTGTATATAACCAACTAAAATATAGGGCGTAATTTTTCCTACCATCACTTCCAGCGGCCGCACCGGCATAGCCAATAAATTTTCCATCGTACCCCGTTCACGCTCGCGCGTGATCGCAAGGCTAGTAATGACTACCATCGTCATAGTCAAAACGACGCCTAATAATGCCGGCACAATATTGTACTGGGTATTACTTTCTGGATTAAATTTTGCATGGATAATGACATTATATGCCGGAGGCGGATTCTTTAAATAATAACCGCTGCCTTTGATCGTCTGATCCAATACTGATCTAGCAAGAATTTGCACTGCCGCTAAAGCATTACCCGTAGTCACCGGGTCAGTGGCATCTGCCTCAACTAAAATACTGGGATGTTCATGGCGTAATAGCCGGTAGGTGAAATCACTGGGGATAGAAAACACAAACAGCACTTCACCCACATCAATTAAGTGTTTGGCTTCTTGTTCACTATTCACTTCATGACTAATTTTAAAATATTCCGTATTTTTCAGCCCTTGGATAAATGCCCGCGTATAGGGGCTATTGTCTTCAGCTAAAACCGCGCTGGGCAAATTTTTAGGGTTGGTATTAATGGCATAACCAAACAATGTCAATTGCATCAAGGGTATAAGTACCATCATGGCGAAAGTTAAGCGATCGCGTCGCATTTGGATAAATTCTTTACGGATGACGGCAAATAACCGCGACCAAGAAAAGAGCAAATGTCTCATGGCGTGTTTTCCTGCTGCTGTGTTAGATGCACAAATACATCTTCTAGATTGGGCGAAACTTGTTGCCAATGCCATTGTGAGTCGGAAAAAAGTGCGATGTCTTGCGTGAGGCTGCTGCCTTGTGGATAGCTAATATGCAAGGTATTACCAAAGGCAGTTACCTGCCATTTTTGTGAGTGCTGAGTTAATTTTCTCGATAATTCTCTTAAGTTTGCCCCCGTCACTTGCCATGTCATAAGGCCTGATGCCTGAATCACTTGCCGAGCAGTACCTGAAACCATCAATATGCCGTTCATGATATAAGCTAAGCGATGGCAGCGTTCTGCTTCATCCATATAATGCGTACTCACTAAAGCCGTGATGCCGCGCTCACCCAGCAGGTGAATATGATCCCAAAAATCTCGGCGCGCTTTAGGATCAACTCCCGCTGTTGGCTCATCTAACAATAATAGTTTGGGTTCATGCAATAATGCAGCAGCTAAGGCCAAACGTTGCTTCCAACCTCCTGATAAAGTCCCCGCTAGCTGCTGACTGCGATTCTGCAATCCTAAATCGATGAGACTTGCTTCTATTCGTTCCTCGCGATTCGCTAAATTGTAAATGCGTGCGATAAAATCTAAATTTTCATAGATGCTTAAATCTTCATACAAACTAAAACGCTGCGGCATATAGCCGACTTGTTTTTTAATAGCGTAAGCTTCTTTGATAATGTCATAGCCTAAACACTGCCCTTCTCCAGAATCAGGAATTAGCAAACCGCACAACATGCGGATAGTTGTTGTTTTTCCGCTGCCATTGGGACCTAGGAAACCGAAGATTTCTCCCGCATTGACCTGAAGCGAAATCCCTTGAACCGCCGGTTTACCTGCAAAACTTTTGCTTAGATTTTTAATATCGATCACTGGGGAAGAGATTGGAAAAGCAGTGGCATTTTGCTGTGACATGTAAAATCCGTTCAGTTGTCATGCCAGACAAAACTGGCTAAAAGAAAAGTTAGTGGTGAGCAATTACAATTAGGGCTTGATGTAAACATCCACCGGCTGACCTGGATAAAAACGTTTAGCCTCTTCCAATGGTAGCCTAGCCTGCACCCGATACACCAGTTTTATGCGACTTTCACGGCTGAAAATGACAGGAGGGGTATATTCAGCCTCTGGAGAAATATAGTTAATTTTCGCTGTAAAACGACCTTCACAACTATCACAACTAAACTCCACGGTCTGGTCTACAGCTAACTTACTACGGTCAGGCTCGGGGATATAAAAAATCAGGTAAATATTATCAGGGGTCAATAGCGATGCGACTGGCTGCTGTGCAGTTACAAATTCGCCTACTCTGTAATAAGTATCATAAATCCGACCGGCGGCGGGTGCGTACATCGTTTTTTGCGCCAACTCCCAGCTCGCTTGATCCACAGCCGCCTCAGCTGCAAATACGGCTGCAGTCTGTGCTTTGATTTGATTTTGACGCGCACCCTGCTCTGCCTCGGCAAGATTGGCGGCATACTGGTTTACCTGGTTGAGGTCACGCTGATAATCTGATTGGGCTTGATCCAGTTGTTGGCGAGATATTGCGCCCTGGGCAAAGAGATTTTGGTACCTTTGCAGGGTTGCTAAGGAAAACTTCAGATTGGCTTGTGCTTGTTCACGCTGGGCAATAATAGATTGTAAGATAGTCGCGCGTTGGGGGTTTTCTAAATCCGCTAGCGTATTTTTGGCCTGTGTCAATTGCTGCTCAGCCCTACTCAACTCGGAAGCTTCCGGCTCGCTGTCCAACACATAGATCAGCTGGTTTTCTTTAACCAAATCGCCACGTGAAACCAGTAGCTGCTTTAAAATACCCGAATAATTAGAAGACAAATTAATATATTCGCCTTCGATATAGCCTTGCAGTCTTTCTTGTCTGGAACAACCTGCCGTCAATAGCAATAGGATGACAACGAGTAATATCCAGTGCTTAGGATTTAGCACAGCTTCATTCCTTAATGAAAGTAAAACGCATTTATCTTTTAATTTTAGTACATCTCATACAGCCGTGGCCTTTTTCCTTCTCCCCTTGTGGGAGAAGGTGCCCAAAGGGCGGATGAGGGGGAAGTTTGGGTTGGCTTTTAGTAGTTATAGCTACTGCAAACTTACCCCTCATCCGCCCTGCGGGCACCTTCTCCCACAAGGGGAGAAGGAAAAAGGCCACGGCTGTATGAGGTATTTGCTGTTTAAGGTCGCCATTTCAATTGTAAATGCTATACTCCCCAAACTCAGCCATCTATCCCTTGGAGATCCATCACAGTGCCGTCGGTTTTAGTCGCGATATTTTATGCTATTTTTGCTGGGATCATGAATGGTTCTTTTGCCTTGCCTACTAAATACAGCCAACCATGGCGCTTTGAAAATATCTGGTTTGGCTATGCACTATTCGGCTTTTTAATTCTGCCTTGGGTCACCTTATTCCTGCTCGACCCAAGAGTGATAACGATTTATCACCTGATGCCTACCTATACTCTGTTTATTATCTTGTTGGGAGGCGTTTCATTTGGTATCGGCCAGGCTTGTTTTGCCCGAGCGCTAGAAATCATAGGTTTCGGACTGGGTTTTGTTATCAATATTGGCTTAGGTACAGGTTTGGGGTTTTTATTGCCTTTGGTAATACTACATCCAGAGCAAATCCTCTCCCCCATTGGCCTTGCTACCTTAATCGGCACGGTATTTATTATTATCGGTTTGCTGCTTTCCTTTAAAGCCGGTCAACAGCGGGATACCGCTTTGCAGCTATTATCCAAAACCTCATCAAAAGCCCAGTACCACGCAGGTGTATTACTCTCTATTATCGCCGGACTCTCCTCAGCAGGACAGAATTTTACTTTCGCACTGACCGGGAATATGCAACAAATAGCCCTGGCCTCAGGGATTCATTCTCTGGCATCAGCGATAATTATCTGGCCAGTATTTTTATTATGCAGTTTTATAGCCTATGGCGGATACATGCTTTATTCTCAGGCTAAAAATAATTCTTTCAAACTTTATATTCAGCCTGGATCAGGGCGCAACTGGATTTTTGCTTGCATTATGGGGCTACTTTGGTACGTGCCTTTAGTATTTTATAGTAAATCTTCGCTATTAATTGGCAAGCTGGGTCCAATCGTGGTCTGGCCATTGTTCATGGTATTGATTATACTGGCGTCCAATTTCTGGGGTTGGCGGCATAAGGAATGGGAACACTGCCAACCCAGCATAAAGCGTAAGGCATTAATTGCTATTATGGCTTTGATTGTTGCGGTTATGGTTTTAGCCTATAGTGCAACTTTATCATTAGGTTAAAGGTAAAATTAAATATAACTATTCACCACAGGACTGAAACGGCCATATTTTCCCAATCTCACCCCTAAAAATTTAGGAAAAATCTGACCGTTTTGTGCTACTTCCGTCAATGAACTGAATAGTTACAATTAAACAAAAATCATGAAAGAGGTAACGTATGAATCAATTCGTTGGAATTGAAGGCGGCGGCACAAAATTTGTCTGTGTATACGGTTCCGGGCCTGATGACCTGCACGATAGAACGGTAATACGTACGCGCGGACCCAAAGAAACTATGGCCGAAGTTTATGAATATATACGCCAGTGTCAGAAAAAAGCTGATATCAAAGCCATTGGTGTGGCGATATTCGGCCCCTTAGATCTCAATGAACATTCCGAAACCTATGGATATATTCTGCCCACAGCTAAAGTTGAATGGTCTAATTACAATCTCATAGGCGAGCTGAAGCGCGAGTTTAACCTACCGGTAGGTTTTGATACCGATGTCAACGGTGCAGCCATTGGCGAATACCGCTGGGGCGCAGCGAAAGGATTGAGCGATTTCATCTATTTAACGGTAGGCACCGGCATCGGCGGTGGTGCTATGGTGAATGGGAAATTGCTACACGGTGCCCAGCATCCCGAGATGGGGCATATTATGATTTTTCAGGATATGCGCCGTGATTCATTTGAAGGGGTCTGTGCCTATCACAAAAACTGCCTAGAAGGCTTAGCTTCTGGGCCCTCCATGAAAGTGCGCTGGAATGTGAATTCTGCCTTGGATTTGCCGCAAGACCATATTGCTTGGGATATCGAAGCCCACTACTTGGGTATTGCGCTCGCCACCTATACCATGACTTTATGCCCCATGCGCATTATTTTGGGCGGCGGCGTGATGAAACAGCAACAATTATTTCCTAAAATCAGAAGTGAAATGTTAAAAACTTTAAATGGTTACATTCTCAATGATACGGTGGCTAAACATACTGACTCTTATGTGGTTAGCCCGGGTTTGGGTGAGAATTCGGGGATTTTAGGGTCTATTGCTTTGGCGGAGATGAGTTATTTGCAACAACAGGGTTGATTCGGGCAATAGGGTTCTATCCATACTGCTCATCCTAGGTTACTGTGCAGATGAGTAATGCACTGGCTTAGTGCCATCCACCTGAGATCCTGCGATCAAGTCGCGGGATCTCAGGTGGATGGCACTTAAGTATTAATGGTACCTAATTTATTTACGTACCAATATATGGCTCCAAAACTTTCTTTCTATTTTTCAAACACATCAAGGTATCTATGCAAAACAATATCGTCGGCAAAATCTACGAACGGCCTTGGGGCACTTACCAAACATTGGCACTGGCCAAAGGCTATCAGGTAAAAATCGTCACTATTAACGCAGGCGGCAGATTATCCCTGCAAAAACATTTCAAACGCGCCGAGCATTGGGTAGTTGTCGCAGGCTCACCAACCTTAACCGTTGGCGAACAACAAAAGGTTTATCACGTCGATGAAAGTATTTACATTCCTAAAGAAGCCATGCATCGAATTGAGAATTTTACCGATCAAGTTTGCACCATTATCGAAGTGCAAGTAGGTGATTACCTCGGTGAAGATGATATTGTACGCATCGAGGATGTGTACGGACGGCAATAAATCTCTCCATCCTTCTCTACGGCTAGAAATCGCCAACCTTTGAAAAAGCAGGAAAGATATACCCGTTCCACTTAGGATTTCGGTGTTAGAGCAGTCCAGCTTGTACTGAGATTTGTTCGATCTGATTGAGTAAAAACGCAGGAATATCCGTTATATTTCGAGTTTTTACGATTGAAGATCGGACGAAGATCAGTGCAAGATGGGCTGCTCTAACACCGAAATCCTAAGTGGAACGGGTATATAAGCTCTCTTTTTCAAAGGGTGTGATTCCTAACGCCGGGACAATGAATCTCAGCCCATAACAATCTTCATCTTCTAAGCTTAATATTTTCTTCATAATTATAAATTAGACTGAAGTTATTCTTACTTTTTAGT
Source organism: Gammaproteobacteria bacterium (assembly GCA_035546635.1). Classification (NCBI taxonomy): domain Bacteria; kingdom Pseudomonadati; phylum Pseudomonadota; class Gammaproteobacteria; species Gammaproteobacteria bacterium. Next base: position 4,994 of record DASZWJ010000040.1, on the reverse strand, counting down.
CCCATTTCTGATAACAAAACGAATTGTTATCAAATTGCTAAGGAAATAAAAAATGGATTCTACAATTTTATAATATTCCGTTTAAAAATAATGAGGTCTTAAAATGACTGATGCTCCTATTGAAAAGTCTCCTACAGTTCCAGATAGTGATCCATTGAGCCCAACAACTCCTATAGTTAATCATCGCGAATTGAGTAGTCCAGAGTCAGATAATGGCGGTGGTTCAGAAGTAGATAAAAATCACCAAAATACAGCTGATCCAGTAATAATAGATGTAACTAACGGGGAAGAGAGGGACGAAGAGGATACCAATTTGAAAGAAGAAGAAGAAGAAGAAGAAGAACAACCAAAACTAACTGCAGTCTTACGCAAAAGAGAAACAACCACTGAGCCTACTGAGGCAAAACAAATGGATTTTACTACCTCTGCAAAGTACTACACCCATTTAACTTCGGCTCTTTATTTTTCTTTGACTAATCCTTTAACTTACGTACTACTAGTCGATTTTTTACAAACCATACTCAAGGGTTACTTTCCTGAAAAGATAACCGATGATAATGAACATTTAAAGATACTGAATTATATTTTATCCTGTCTTTCTTTTGGTACTTTAGGCTTCGGCAACACTAAAACTTACTTAGCTTATGTGAATAAACTTTTTGGCCTAGAAAAAACAGAAGAGAAATCAAAATCAACTGAGCAACAACCAAAGTCAACATCCCCGAAAACAGACGAACAACCAAACCCAACATCTCCCAAAACAGATGAGAAATCAAAATTAACACCTAGCGAACTGGCAAAGCTTATAATAACTAATTTTAACGCTTTAATTAAGGGAGGGGTTGCCAGCACTTCTTTCGCAACAGTAGCCGCAAATATTGTAGGTAATTTTTTTGGCCTAACCGATAAAGAAAAAGGGCTTTTCGCAAGTTTTTTGGCAACTGTGACATTGCCTGTCAATGTTTATTCACAAAGCATTAATTTCAAATTTGGAACCACATCTTCAAAAACAAACCCAGTAGAGAAAAAATCTTCAGAAACAACTCCAACAGAAAACAAAAGTTTTTGGGACAAATTATCATACGCCTCCAAGATGCTTTATCCCATAACCAGCCCTCTTACTTATAACGTCACCTTTGAAAGAAATTTTCCCATTCTCGTTGCACAGGTTATGAACTTAATTCTGCCGCATATATCTAAAGAAGATTTACAGAATGATAAATACGTTCAAGGCCTTTCTTCCGTAATCAATGTAGTTTGTTATTTTGCTCTGGCTTATGATACTTGGAAACTTTACCATCAAATGGCTAAAAAGGATAAGGATGAAAAGAAGCAGTCAAATCCAACTACCCCCTCACCAGAAGAAGCCATAAATCTATTTCAACAATGTGCGCAGTATCTTGCTGAAACTAGTTGTGCTAAAAGCATCGCTGCGACTATGAAGCGAATTAAAGAACTTCCTTACATTAACGGTTTCTTTGAATCACTTCCCAAAATTTCCAAACATATCGCTTCAAATTCTAAGGGTCTTATTTCCAGCCTAGGGTTTGCGGAATTTGTATGCCAGACAATTGGTGCTTTTTTTCCTGAGACCTCTGAAGATACCCTGGCAATAATTAATATGAGCCTATGCGCAATAGGTCTAGTTTTAAATACTCCCGCACAATATGCAAGTTTTAGTATTGCCGCAAAAGATAAAGAAAAAAAATCTCCTGCACAAAAAACTATAAATACAGATACAGATAACAATATCGTTGTCCATAACGAACAAAGTTTTTCCGAACGGTCATTTGCGTCATTTCGTTCACCGCCAAATGGAAAAAACGGGGGTGACTCAGTTTATGGTTCATTTGCGGAAACAGGTGATGAAGGTGATCTAGACTCCTCTCGCTCTCGCTCCGACTCAAGTGGTGATTTTTCCCGTCCACACTCGAACTCAATTTCTTCTATCTTGGATGATTCTGAATCCCAAACTCCCAAAAAAAATAAGGAAAATAAGAAAAGAAAACTTCCCGGACGCACAGTGATTGATGCAGGATCATGGAGGACTATAGAAAAACCAGAAATCCGTCATGGAAACAATTCCCCCACTCCTCATTCACCAATGAAACCACCTCAAAAGAAAAAATCAGACACTCACCCAAAAACTTCTAAAACCAAGAACACAAGCAACTCATCCAGATTTAAATATGATTCAAAAAATAAAAATCTAAAAACACCACTACTAAAAGAGCATGAGTCAAATGAGAAAACAAAGAGTACAGAAAATTCCAAATCAATATGTTTAGTCATGTGAACCAGATGGATATTAATTTTTTGTTTTAACATCAGTATACTTAGCACCCAAGTAAGCTCTCAAACAGTTTGCCCGCTTATCCGCCTGTCCAGCCCGCTAAAACAAACCCTTTTTCATAGATGAAAAAAGGGAGTGTACAAGGACGTATTTACAGCGTGTTTGTTTTAGCGGGCTGGACAGGCGGATAAGCGGGCAAACTGTTTGAGAGCGCGAATTGGTACCAAAGCTCTTTCCGTGTGGATTTCCTTCTATCATTAATCCCCCGCAAGCCGCAAGTAACATTTGAAATCCCCTCCCCGCAATTGCTATCATAATCCATTGAATCTACGCAACTCCCCTTTCACACGTCTGGAGTCTTTAAAGTATGCCCACCCCGCTAGAGCTTGAGAACAACGTTACGGACGACTATCAAAGAATGCCTACGCGGCTAGAGCTTGCTAATGCGCTGCGCATGTTAAGTGTTGATGCCGTTCAAAAGGCCAATTCCGGCCATCCCGGCATGCCCATGGGAATGGCAGATATCGCCGAAGTACTGTGGAATGACTTCCTACGCCATAACCCCGCTGACCCCAACTGGATCAACCGCGATCGGTTTATGCTCTCCAACGGCCACGGCGCCATGCTGCACTATGCCCTGTTACACTTAACCGGCTACAACCTCAGCATCGAAGACCTTAAACACTTCCGACAACTCCACTCCAAGACACCGGGTCATCCTGAATACGGCTACACCCCAGGCGTTGAAACCACCACCGGCCCCCTAGGTCAAGGCTTTGCTAATGCCGTGGGCATGGCCATTGCCGAAAAAGCCCTAGCAGCAGAATTTAATCGCGGCGGCATTAATATCATCGATCACTTTACCTATGTGTTTGTCGGTGACGGTTGCTTGATGGAAGGTATCTCACATGAAGCCGCATCCCTAGCCGGCACACAGATGTTGGGTAAATTAATTGCCTTCTACGATGATAACAGCATTTCCATTGATGGCGATGTCAGAGGCTGGTTTACCGATAATACCGTTAAACGTTTTGAAGCCTACAACTGGCATGTCGTACCCCATGTCGATGGCCATGATCCCAAAACCATTTACAGCGCCATCGAAGAAGCACGCTCCGTCACCGACCGTCCCAGCTTAATCTGTTGTAAAACCCAGATTGGTTTTGGTTCACCGAATTTAGCCGGTACCGCGAAAACCCACGGCTCACCTTTAGGCGAGGCTGAAGTAGCGGAAGTCAGAAAACAACTAGAGTGGCCTTATCCGCCTTTCGTTATTCCTCCTGAAATTTATACTAATTGGAATGCTAAAAAATTAGGCACAGAACTCGAAGAAGAATGGCGCAGCAAGTTCCATGATTACCGTAAAGCCAATAGCATCCTGGCACAAGAATTTCAACGTCGCACAGAATCACACTTACCCAAAGAATGGGAAAGCAAAACTCAAGTCTTTATCCGCAATTGCGCAGAAAAACCGCAAAATATCGCAACCCGCAAAGCTTCAGAACTCTGTTTAAATGCCATCGCACCCCTATTACCGGAACTGATGGGCGGTTCAGCTGATTTAACTGGCTCTAATAACACCTGGCACAGCCTATCTCGCGTATTTAACCATTATGATCCTACGGGAAATTATATTCATTATGGCGTGCGCGAATTTGCGATGTTTGCCATGATGAATGGTATCGCCTTGCACCGCGGTTTTATCCCCTATGGCGGCACCTTCCTCACCTTCATCGACTATGGCCGCAATGCGATTCGTTTGGCTGCCATGATGAAACAGCGCGTCATTTATGTGTTGACCCACGATTCCATTGGCTTAGGTGAAGATGGTCCCACGCACCAACCTGTGGAGCATGCAGCCATATTACGACTGACGCCTAACCTAGCCGTATGGCGACCCTGCGATTTGGTGGAAACCGCTGTCGCCTGGAAGGCTGCCATTGAAAGGATGGAAGGACCTAGCGCACTGTTACTGAGTCGACAAAATTTACCGCAGCAGGAGCGCGATAAAAAAACCATGCTGCAGATCCATCGTGGCGGTTATGTGCTGTTAGATTGCAGCGGGCGTCCTGAAGCGATTATTATTGCTACCGGATCTGAGGTCTGTCTGGCTATGGCGGCGGGACAAAGCTTGATCGATAAAGGTCATAAAGTCCGGGTAGTTTCCATGCCCTCTACAACGGTTTTCGATCAGCAGGAACCCAGTTACCAAGATTCGGTATTGCCGCGCAAAATTAAAGCACGTGTGGCTGTGGAGGCTGGCATCAGTGATTTTTGGTACAAATATGTTGGCCGTGAAGGAAAAATTGTGGGATTGACGCGCTATGGAGAGTCGGCGCCTTATCAGGAAGTGTATGATTCCTTGGGTATTACGGTGGAACATATAGAGAAAGCGGTGAAATCTCTAATATAGCCGCAACTTCTTCCCTCTAGCAGCCATGGCTTTTTTCCTTCTCCCGTCTGTGACCGAAGGGAATCCCCTTGTGGGATGGGAGAAGGTGCCCGATAGGGCGGATGAGGGGTAAGCTTGCAGTAGCTATAACTAGAAGCCAAACCACACTCACTCCTCATCCGCCCTTCGGGCACCTTCTCCCATCCCACAAGGGGATTCCCTTCGGTCACAGACGGGAGAAGGAAAAAAGCCATGGCTGCTAGAGGGAAGAAGTTGCGGCTATATTAGAGATTTCACCGCTTTCTCTAT